>JBFHUP010000203.1:0-4063 GCA_041589975.1 Sulfurimonadaceae bacterium
AACTGTTCGACGATCCAGATGGTTCAGGCTCTTAAGCCATTGGATGAAGCGTATGATCTGGTACGCGTAGATGTATCGACCTATCAAGCGACATCAGGTGCGGGTAATTCAGCTATGGAAGAGCTGGTCAATCAGATGCAAGACTTTTTTGCTTTTAAACTTGATGAGAGTGAACATAAATCTTTTCCACATCAGATAGCTCTGAATGTCATTCCTCAAATCGATGTCTTTACTGATAATGGATTTACTAAAGAAGAGATGAAGATGGTCAATGAGACCAATAAGATCCTACATAAAGAAGTAGAAGTATCTGCTACTTGTGTACGTGTACCGACACTTCGTGGTCATGCCGAGTCTTTAAAGCTTACCTTTGACAGCGAGATCACAGCGGCAGAAGCAAGAGATGTACTATCTAAAGCAGAAAATATCGTCATCGTTGACAATCCAGCACAAAGCGAATACCCGATGCCGGCAGCATGTATGGGTCGTAATGAGACCTTTGTAGGAAGAATCCGTGAAGATATCTATCAAAAAAATGTTTTACACCTTTGGATCGTAGCAGATAACTTACGTGTAGGAGCTGCAACCAATGCAGTCAGAGTAGCCCAAAAATGGGTTGAGATGGAAGGATAATCACTATGTTTGAAAAGATTTTTGAATCAAGCCTATGGGGAAGCCGTTATTTTGTAATGCTTCCTGTCATTTTTGCTCTCTTTGGAGCTATTATTTTATTTGTTGTTGCTTCGATGGATATCTGGGAGATCACACTTAAAACAATTGATGTTTATGTAACCCATGCTCATCCGAAACAGTTTCATGAAGAGGTCGTATCTGCAATTATCGGTGCCGTCGATTTATACTTAATCGCTATTGTAATGCTTATCTTTTCGTTTGGTATTTATGAACTATTTATCTCTAAGATTGATGTGGCAGATGACAAACAAAGTTCAAAAATTTTACAGATCAACTCATTGGATGATCTCAAAGATAAGTTAGCAAAAGTTATCGTCATGGTACTCGTTGTAAGCTTTTTTCAAAAGGTACTTTACACGAGTTATAAGACGCCATTAGAGATGCTTTTCTTTGCAGGTTCGATCGTGCTTCTTTCTGTAGGTCTTTATTTCCTTCATAAGGGAGGAAAGCATTAATGTCTGGACAAGAAGGAAAAGTATTTATCGATGCTTGTTTTGGTAAGCAGACACCATACACACCGATTTGGATGATGCGTCAAGCAGGACGTTATCTTCCTGAGTACATGAAAGTAAGAGCTGAAGCTGGCGATTTTTTAGGACTGTGTCATGACCCTGAAAAAGCGTGCGAAGTGACGATCCAACCGATTCGTCGTTTTGGTATGGATGCAGCGATCTTATTCTCTGATATCTTAGTCGTGCCAAACGAGATGGGAATGGAGCTTAAGTTTGTCAAAGGCGAAGGTCCGAAGTTCCCAACACCAGTAAGAACGCAAGAAGCACTTGATGGTCTGCTAGGCGGTAAAGAAGCTGCAGATAAGCTGACTTATGTCTATGAGACGATTAAAAAGGTAAGAGCTGAGTTACCAGAAGATAAAGCTTTGATCGGTTTTACGGGAAGTCCTTGGACGCTTTCAACTTATATGATCGAGGGGCAAGGAACGAAGACGTATAATCTTTGTAAAAAAGAGGTCTACTCCAACCCTGAATTTATGCACAATATGCTGAAAAAGCTTACAGAAGTGATCAAGCATTATTTAGAAAACCAGATCAAAGCAGGTGTTAATGCCGTAATGGTTTTTGATTCTTGGGCAGCTGCGTTGGAAGAATCAAAATATTTTGAGTTTTCTTGGGACTATATGGTGGAGATCGCTGAATATATCAAAGACAAGTATCCACATATCCCAGTGATGCTTTTCCCTAAAGGGGTAGCAGGTTTCTTAGATAAGATCTATGGAAACTTTGATGTCTTTGGTGTAGACTGGTCTACGCCGATAGCCTTAGCCAAAGAAAAACTGGGTGATAAATATGTCCTACAAGGAAATATGGAACCAACACGTCTTTACAGCCGAGAAGCTACGAAAGAAGCGGTTGAAGATATCATCGATACCATGGGTAAAGATGGTCGTCATATCTTTAATCTAGGACACGGGATGCTACCTGACTTTAAACCTGAAGATGCAGGCTTTTTAGTTGACTATGTCCACGAATATAGTAAACGATAAGTAGACTTTTTTCTACTTATCAAACATCGCTTTTAGCTCTTCCTTACTTTTAACAAAAACAATCTTTTTTACTTTTTTATTATCCAACTCCATGATCGTTATATGGTTCTCTTTATAGGGAAAACTTTTGGAAAGTTTCAGATCAAAAGAGTAGAGCAACTGGTGCGGAAAAAGTTTCATCTGGGGATCGATAAAAAAGGTAAAGATACCATTAGGTGCCACACTCATATCTGCGATAAGAATCGAGTTACTCTTTTGTAAAAAACCTCTCCGATTAGCCACAAAAAGGTTTTGCGTTCGTGTCGAGATCTTATCATAGGTGATCCAAAGATAACGAGTTGTGGGCTGCAGCGAAAGCAGTCGGCCGTGTTGGCTTTGCAATGTGAAGTCTAAAACCGTTTCACCGACTCGGTAGATATGGTCTTGAGCTTGATTTTTAATCGGCTTTGCCATGGCAAGCGAGTTTAAAAGTAGTAAAGAGAGAAGAAGTTTCATAAAGATTCTTTTTCTCTAATTTTAGCACAGAGTGCTATAATTTGTAAAAAATAATAAAGAAGCGGTATGTCACTTTATATCTTTGGCCCTATTCAGTCGCGTCGTTTTGGTACTTCTTTAGGTATTGACCTTTCTCCTGTTGAAAAACGGTGCAATTTTGACTGTCTGTACTGTGAGTTAGCCCCTAAAGCTGCTATGCAAAAGAGTGATGCGACCTTTGTGGTTGAGGATGTGATAGCAGAGCTTCAAACGGCTTTACATAAGCATCCCGATGTTGATGTCATTACATTGACAGCTAATGGTGAGCCAACGATGTATCAAGCTTTTGATCAGCTTGTGGATGCCATAAAAGCATTGGGACATAAAGCGGAGTTACTGATTTTAAGTAATGCAGCACTTATCGATGATCATAATATCCAAAAGACACTGCATAAGATCGATCAGGTTAAGCTTTCACTCGATGCTGTGACTCCGGAGATCTTTATCAAGATTGATCGTCCCCATGACTCTATAGATATCGAAAACATCAAATCAGGTATTTTAGAGTTTAGTAAAAGCTTTAAAGGCTCACTTATTATCGAGATCCTTTTTGTCGCAGGGATCAATGATAGCGAAGATGAGATCGCCAAACTCAATGAATACCTTGTCACCTTACAACCACATAGAATCGATATCGGAACGGTAGATCGTCCACCAGCCTATGGGGTCTTTGCAATTAGTAATTCTAGGCTTGATGAGATCGCTACAATGTTTGATGCAACTTTACCTATCAGTGTAGCCCACAGAAAAGTCCAAGATGTCGTAGCAAGTCACTATACCAAAGAGGAGATACTACAGACTTTAGACAAACGTCCATTGACACCTAAAGATGTGATGCAACTTTTTGATTTGGCTTCCGTAGAGATCTTAGAAGGATTAAAAAAAGATCACAAAGTAGTCCTTGTAGAGCAGGGAGATGACAGCTTTTATGTTCTTGTTGAAAATTTGCATAAAAAGCGAAAAAAGTCTTGACAAAAAGGGCGTTTTGTCCTATAATTTCGACCTCTTAACAAAGACAAAAAAGATTCCGGATTAGCTCAGCGGTAGAGTAGGTGACTGTTAATCACTTGGTCGTTGGTTCGAACCCAACATCCGGAGCCACTTCTTAAACAAACCCCTAAATTACGAACTTTCTAAGACATAAAAAAATTTCTGTGACCAAAGTGTTACATTAATTTATTACATTTTAAAGTAAAACTCATAATTAAGACCTTTAGAAAGGTATTTGAGAAGGGTTTACTCTTATGGTTCCGGATAGTAAATCTAGAGTGATTAAAATATTGACTTTCCTCAAATAATTTGCAAAAACACACGGTGTATTGCAAAAACTGGTCT
>JBFHUP010000204.1:0-4056 GCA_041589975.1 Sulfurimonadaceae bacterium
GCAAGACCCTTCTCTTTGAAACTATCTTTTTCATAATAGCCGTTTTTAAAGTCAGGGTCTTTAAGAATAGACTCTGCAGAGACTCTGTTAAAGGCAATGGCCCAAGGAGAGGTGGCATAGGTGGAGGCTAAAATAATAGTGCGTTTGGCAAAGTCAGGATGGTCCACGGCAAAAGCTATGGCTTGCATCCCACCCATCGAACCGCCAATAACGGCCTCAACTTGAGAGATACCCAGAGTTGCAAAAAGACGAATTTGTGCATTGACCATATCAGATATTGTTAAAACAGGAAATTTATAGCGGTAGATCTCGCCTCGGGGATTGAGACTCATGGGACCAGTGGAACCAAAACAAGAACCGATAACATTACAGCAGATGACATAATATTTGGTCGTATCGATGGTTTTGCCATCACCGATAAGGCCATCCCACCAGCCGGGTTTGGCATCACCTTCATAGGTGCCTGCAGCATGATGACTGCCTGTAAGGGCATGACACACTACGATCACATTGGACTTATCTACATTAAGTTTTCCGTAGGTCTCATAGGTGATATCAAAGCTCTCTAAGATACGTCCGCTCTCTAGATAAAGGGGAAAGTCAAAGTGTGCTGTCTTGGTTTCTATTTTCAATCTTTTTCTTTTTTCTCATAAATACATAAAAGCCCTTGCAAACGTCTATCAAGGCTTCGTTGTGCTTCATCTTTGTTGACAGGCAAAATATTTAAAGCTACGTGATTACCTACCTCTTTAAGAAGCTTTTCATAGTTGTGTTGAGCAATGATATAGTCCGTTTCACAATTTTCATAGATGATGAGTGTCGCTTCATAAGGTCTGCCGTTAACGAGGTAACTGGCAAAAAAATAGACCTTACAGACCTGCTCCTCTTTCGAAAGGATCTTGACAATCATATCAATCAGTTCATTTTGAGTAAGCATACTGTTATATCGACAATTAGGCGTCGATTAATTAAACGTGATAGTTTGGTGCTTCTTGCGTGATGATAACATCATGAACATGAGACTCTTTAAGTCCTGCCGAAGTGATCTCAACAAATTCTGCTTTGTCCCAAAAGATAGGGATACTAGCTGACCCGCAATAGCCCATAGAAGATCTAAGACCACCGAGCATCTGGTGAATTACAGTAGCGATCTCGCCACGATAGGGAACACGTCCTTCAATCCCTTCCGGTACCAGCTTGTCTGCTGCAGTTCCTTCTTGGAAATAGCGATCGGTACTTCCTTTGGTCATAGCCCCGATACTTCCCATACCGCGGTAGGATTTGTATTGGCGTCCTTGATACATGATCGTTTCACCCGGACTCTCTTTGGTGCCTGCTAAGAGTGATCCTGCCATAACACAACTCGCTCCTACGGCTAAAGCTTTGGCCAAGTCACCAGAGTATTTTACCCCACCATCAGCGATGATAGGAATACCATGTTGACGTCCTACAGCTGCACACTCATCAATGGCAGATATCTGTGGAACCCCTACACCCGCGACAATACGTGTCGTACAAATAGAACCAGGCCCGATACCAACTTTAACGGCATCGACACCGGCATCAATAAGAGCCTGCGTTGCTTCACCTGTTGCTACATTTCCGGCAATGATATCGATCTCCATCGCTTTTTTGATATCTTTGACGGTATCGATGATCCCTTTAGAGTGACCATGAGCAGAATCGAGTACCAGTACATCAACACCGGCATCCACTAAAGCTTTGGCACGATCGAGCTGTCCTACACCGATAGCCGCACCGACACGTAAGCGGCCAAAGTCATCTTTGATGGCATTTGGATATCTAATCGTCTTTTTGATATCTTTAATCGTGATAAGACCTCTTAGTACGTTATCTTTATCAACGATCGGAAGCTTTTCGATGCGATTTTCATGCATTAGCTGTTTAGCATCTTCTAAAGAGATGCCATCCTGACCTACGATGAGTGGCATCTTTGTCATGGTATCTTCTACTTTTTTGTTCATATCTTTTTCAAAACGCATATCACGAGAGGTCAAGATACCTAAAAGTTTATGATGTTTGTCAACCACAGGAAAGCCCGAAAAGTTATACTCTTTCATCATATCTACCGCATGGCATAAAGATGCAGATGGTTCTAAAAACATTGGGTCCTTGATCACACCGTTTTCACTTTTTTTAACTTTGAGTACTTGGGTAACTTGAGCATCAATATCCATATTTTTATGGATAATTCCGATACCACCCAAGTGAGCCATAGCGATTGCTGCTTGATACTCTGTAACGGTATCCATGGCAGCAGATACCATAGGGATGTTAAGTTTGATATTTTTAGTCAGTTGTGTAGAGATATCTACCTCTTTAGGAAGTACTTCTGAGTATTGGGGAACGAGTAGTACGTCTTCAAATGTTAAGGCTCTTTTTTTAATGTTCATGTGGGCTTCCTTTTGTAATTTTTATTTTAATGCGTTTTCTAAACTTAATGCACCGTCAAAAAGCTTTTGCTCTTCATAGGCGTTGGCGATCAGTTGTAATCCAACCGGCAGACCGTTTGCTGCTGTTGATATTGGTAGTGAAATAGCAGGCAGTCCTGCTAAGTTGATGGAGATCGTATACATATCTGAAAGATACATCTCTAAAGCGTCCTCTTTTTCACCTGATTTCCATGCTGTCGTAGGAGCAACAGGAGAGAGAATCAAATCAACATCAGCAAAGACTTTGTTGTAATCTTCTTGAATTTTAGCACGAATTTTTTGTGCTTTGACATAATAGGCATCATAATAACCGCTGGATAAGACAAAGTTACCCATCATAATACGGCGTTTGACCTCTTGGCCAAAGCCTTCACTACGAGTTTTTATGAACAACTCAGAAAGGTTTTTAACATCTTTGGCTTGATTTCCGTAACGGATACCGTCATAACGGGCTAAGTTGGTCGCAGCTTCGGCTGTCGCTGTAATATAGTAAGCTGATATCGAATACTTTGCATCCATAAGGGATTTTTCTACGATGGTATGACCTGCAGCTTTAAGGGCTTCGATCGCTTTATCGTACGCTTGTTTGACATCGTCACTGGCATCTTTTAGATAGTCAGGCAGGATGGCAATCGTCTGTTTGCGGTTGGCATCCAGTTTTGGTGTTACAGCTTCATAATCACCTTGATAAGAGGTACTGTCTTTGTCATCAACACCTGCAATAATGTCATATAAAATGGCTGCATCTTCAACATTTTGCGTGATCGGTCCGATTTGGTCGAGACTGCTTCCATAGGCTCCCAATCCATAACGTGAGACACGACCATAGCTTGGCTTCATCCCGACCACGCCGCAAAAGGCTGCCGGTTGGCGGATCGATCCACCGGTATCTGATCCTAAAGCTGCAATAGCCACACCCGCTCCAACGGCAGCAGCTGATCCACCTGAACTTCCGCCTGGTACATAGTCAGGGTTGATTGGGTTTTGTGTTGGACCGTAAAAAGAGCTCTCGGTGGATGATCCCATAGCAAACTCATCCATGTTGGCACGGCCAAAAGCAGCTAGATTATTGTCCAGCATCTTTTGTATAACCGTTGCAGAGTAGGGTGCGACATAACCTTGAAGAATATTGGATGCCGCAGTCACAGGCCAATCTTTGACTTGGATGTTATCTTTGATCAGAATCGGTACACCTTCGCCTAAGGACTCCATACCGATATAGGCGTTTAATACTTTGTTGCCTTCTATCTTTTTACGAAGGTCATCTTTAAGTGTTTTAAGCTCATCGCTGTTAAGTTGCAGAGCTTCTTTTAGTGTTATCACTTAGGCTTCCTTTTTTGAATTCATTTTTCTTTTTTTAGCTAACACAGCCCAAATACCGAGAGCTGTTACTGCTAAGAGTCCCGCAATGGTCGCAAAGACAAACCAGAGTGGCAGTGCTTCATTGATACTAGGCACCCATCACCTCGGCACAACGAGAACAAAGAGTCTCTTCATTAGATGATTGAAATTTCCAACAACGCGGACATTTAGCTTGGCCTGCTTTATGGATGGTGAATGTCACACCATTGACTTCAAAGTTACTCAGTTTTTCTCCATTGGC
>JBFHUP010000205.1:0-4002 GCA_041589975.1 Sulfurimonadaceae bacterium
AACTTTATTGTAAAAAGATTAAAATCTAAGGCTTTAAAACGTAATTTAAAATATCAGCCACTTGCGTTGTTGTCTGTGCCCATGCCATAGCCTGGCCATCCACCTCTTTTAAGGGATGGATAATGTTTTCATCATGCAGCGTGATATAAGGAATACCCAAAGCAGCACATTGCCCCGCATCAAAAGCGGCATTCCACTGCTTATACTCCTGCCCAAAACGAATCACAGCCATATCGCTTTGCTTTAACAGAGTCATTGTGCGTAAAGCATTCACTTTGGCAGATTTATGATCTCTCCAAAACTGTTGATCTTCCGGACCCAGATGATCGCCTGCCGCATCACTTGCTGCATGATCCGTTACCGCTGAGACAAAGGCTATATCTAACCCCATCTTTGTTGTTTGTGCGATAATATCATCACGCCACGTTGTATGAATCTCCCCGGAAAGATAGACCGTTGATGCCATACAGACTCCTTTTTAACGTAGTGTAACATAAGTAGTATAATATGGTATGATCTCTTATTACAACCGAAAGGCCTTGATGCATAAGCTCTCCTCTGTACTGTTGTGCCTATTTGCTCTTATGACACTCTATCCCCCATCATTACAAGCTTTAGATGATATCTTTCTATCAGATAAGCTGGAGATCGGTCCGGGTATCAGTGTACGAAAAAGTCTTTATGTAGATCAAGAACGTTTTACTCAAGCCGTGCCTATCGTTGTCGCCAAATATGAAAATTTTTATGCAGAAGGGGATAAAGCAGCCCTTATTTTTTATGATATAGAATTATCTGAGATCACTTTCTGGACGGAACTGATTGCTTTATACCGTCAACAAGGTTTTACCGTCCCTCAAGGAGTATTGAGCGACTTAAACGATCGTGACGATGCTGTTGAAATGGGTGTCGCTTTAGCTATGGCTTCGGAATACTTTGGTCTGTTAAACCTCTCTCTTGCTTACGATGTCATCCAAACCCATAAAGGCTATGAAGTAGCACTGAACTATGAGATTCCGCTCGTATTTGAGGATTGGATCATCCGACCCGTTTTTAGTATCAGGCAGATGAGCTACAACCTTTCAAACTACTACTTTGGCGTTACTAACAGTGAAGCTACCGTTGGCAGAGATCCTTACACTATACACAACGCTACAAACTACGTCTATGGAATCGACATGAAGTATCTTATAGATGAGGATTGGCGAATAACTAGCAACATTGAGTGGACAAAAATGGATGAAACCATTACACTAAGCCCCGTCGTAGAACACTCTACAAACCTCCAATTTTCCATAGCTCTCATTTATGACTTTTTTTAAAGCTTATTGTTAACTGCTTCTTGATATATTACTTAGAGTTATAGGATTGAGGTGGAAATCTATGGGTCAACTTGAAAAAGAAGATTATGAGATCAAGGTCACTACGACTATTGAATCCTCCATATCAAAATATTTCAATAACGAGTTTGCTATTATCAAAAACTTCGATCGCTACCTCAACCGCCATAGAGAACTTGATTTTAAAAGAATGCGTCGATTTCTCATTACCACCTTTAACAGTTTGGGAGAAATTGATCCCCACTTTAAATCCCAACATATCGTTAAACTCTTTGAAAATATGGCCAAGATCGCCAAAATCTATGATGATTTTGATACGAAATGCTCTTTAGGATCCCACTCCTATCATGTTGTTTTTTTACAGCAGCAAGAGCGTTATGCCATCTTTGAATCACTGCTTCGTCACAATCTGGATGAGATTAAAATTTTACGGGATAAAGCCTTAGGCTTTAAAGAGAAAGTTAAAATGCGAAAGAGTGAGCTTGAATCCATTGCCCTTAGCTCACAAAATTATCAGACCAAAGAGGATGAGTTTAAAGAGCTTAAACGCAGAGAAAACTCTACACTGATGCGTATGAAAGAGGTTAACGAACAAAACGAGATCATTTCGCATGTATTGGGTGATTTTAGAGACACCTATGAGCAGCAGTTTCAAATCATGTATGACAAATATATCCAAAGCATCAAACCTAAACTATTTTCTATACTCAATGCTATGGCCTTCGAACTCGATATCGAGATGTGGGTTGAAGCCAGTAACTCCACCATCATTAAAAACTACTTCAAAAATGCCTACTCTAGTGACATTATCAATGCCAAAAGTTACCTCACTGCCTACTTAAAAGTTTTGGATAAAAGCAAACTGAGTGAAGATCATCAAGAGCTTCAAAAGCTCTTAGATTATCTTAATGAAACCACCCCTATTAATTGCGTTATTTATATGCCCCACGAAGAGGATCTTAATCACTTTTGCAAGACACTTGAAGCTGACGACAACGGTATTATCATTCATGGATATACTGATGCCAAAATTGCACTCACCCAAGCTTTTAAAACCCGCGTTGATATTCTTATAATCGACCTTGAAACGAATGGGCTTATCTTGGAAAACTTTCTCTCTTTGTATCAAAAAAACAGTAAAAAGCTTCAAAAAAGTGCCAAGATCATGTTTGTCAGCAGCCATATAGATGATCAGGTCATTATGAAAGCCGAAATGTTAGGAGCAGACTCTTTAGTAGAAAAAGATGAAGATGCTTATGAAATCATTGATACCTTTTACAATCTTTTAAAAGTAGAAATCCCCTCTTAGTCACTTTTTAAAGGTAAGCGAATACTAAAACAGGCACCTTTGTCACCGTTATAAAAGTCCAACTCACCCTCACAATGCTGCTCTACAATAGACTTAGCCATATACAGACCTAAACCGGTACCGTTTTTAGATTTAGTCGAAAAATAGGGTTCAAATATCTTATTCTGGATGCTTTGAGGTATCCCGCCTGCATTGTCCTCTATTTTTAAAACAACATCATAGGCTTGTTGTGAGAGTGAAATATATATTTTGGGCTGTGCTACTTGCATCTCCAACAAAGCATCAACACCATTTTTTATGATGGTTATAATGACTTGGACCAGTTCATTTTCAAAATTCTCGACCTCGGCTACAGGGTTAATGTCGCTCACCACTTCAATGTTATGACTCTCAAGCAGACTACTGCTTAAACTTAATACATTGGCAACAGTATTGTTCAAATAAAAACTGTTCTTCTCTTTATCAGGCTTGAAATAGCTTCTAAAATCATCAATTGTTGCAGAGAGGTGGTTGGTATAATCTATGATATCCGAGAGCTTGTCATTAAAGAGCTTCGGCTCATACGTTTCTAATCCGATCTTAATTTTAAGCGATGACGCTACGGCAGCTATTGACATAAGAGGCTGTCGCCACTGATGGGCAATCATCGATATCATCTCACCCATTTGTGCCAAGCGGCTTTGATGAAAGATAATCTTCTCCTGCTCACGAATCTCCACCTTGGCTTTTTGCACTTTCATCTCTAATGATGCATTAAGTTCTTGAATTTCTAATTCACGTTTACTTAATGTCTTAAGAATCAGAAACAGCACGATAGTCAAGACCAAATGCATCAATGAAACCATAATAATATGTAAATACCCGTAACTCTCATGCAGGTATCCCAAAAGAAACAAAGAGATAAATGTTACAAAAAACAAAAAACTTATTTTAATACCTATTTCATGCCCTTTAAGACTTAAAGGAACAATAGGAAAAAGGATCACCCAACTAATAACATTAAAGCTTTCATCATTAACTATAGGAAGAGTATAAATAAGTGTAGCTTCGAGAAAAATAGTGAGATTGGCACTCAGTTCATAGGGTATCTTATGAAAATAGATCAGTGGCAGTAAAATAATAAATAGTAAATTGTAACATGAAAGAAGATAAGCATAGTTGATATTGTAACGATAAAATATGATGATGTTGACCGTCAATGCCACAATGGTGGCAATCGTTATAATCAACAAAAGTTTCCATCTCATCTGTCTTATCTTTGTCTGCATTGAACTCCTTTGCAAACATCTTGAGTTATTTATCATAACTAACCATTATAAAACGAATCTAAAATGTTCTCTGTAACCACCTATATCC
>JBFHUP010000206.1:0-3992 GCA_041589975.1 Sulfurimonadaceae bacterium
AAAGTTGGATATAATGAAACAAAAAAGTAGGGCTTATGAGTGCTGAAAACGAGCAAAAAGAGGTTGTTTTAAGTATACAAAAAAGTTTGCAAAGCTATTTGTCAACCAAGGATTTTGAACATCTGTTTAGTTTGGGTGCCAAGCTCTCTTTTGTGGCGTATGCCCTTGACGCCGACAGTGATAGCAAGTTGGCTACAATTATTCCCTCGTTGATTCGATTTACAGAGATCGTACACACCATATCTCAGTCCCAAAATTTAAAAGATCGTTTTGATGAGATTATTACAGCTTATTTGCGTGAACTCTACACTTGGCTTGAAAATTACTTTATACTTCAAACGCCTGAAGTACTGCCATCCAATATCATTGAAGTTTTAACCAGCAGTGTTGAAGGGATGGAGTTGTTGCTTCGTGATGATAGTGAGGTCGATGACAACCTGGATGGGATATTTTTTTAAAGGGTACAAGCCATGAATGAAAGAAAAGAGCATTGGGATAAGGTTTTTGCTGAAAGTGAAGATCATGCTTTAGGGTGGTATCAAAATGATTTTTCTGAGACTATGGCTCTTTTAGATAGTGTACCCAAAGATGGCAAGCAGCAAATTTTTATAGCAGGAGCCGGTACATCGGCCTTGGTAGAAGAGCTGCTAGCGACAGCACATGGCATTATCGTAAACGATATTAGCGAGGTTGCTTTAAAACGTTTAGGTCAGCGGTTGTCCCAGTATGATAATGTCGAGTTTGTCTGTCAAGATATCTCTGATCCTTTAAGTCCACAGCTGGGTCAGGTAGATCTCTGGATAGATAGGGCAGTGTTGCATTTTTTAACGGACGATCAAGATAGAGAATCTTATGTAACTAATCTGAAAAAGTCTCTGCACCCGGGGGGCTTTGCACTTTTTGCAGAGTTTTCTACCAAAGGTGCGGTGCAGTGTGCTGGGCTTCCGGTATATCAGTATGATAAAGCAGGTTTAGAGGGTTTATTGGGGAAAGATTTTACCTGTGTAAGCTATCATGACTTTACCTATGTAAATCCTTATGGGGATGACCGTCCCTATATTTATGCTCTGTTTCAAAGAGGTTTGGCGTAATGACGCTTCCTGATAGTGTCCAGAAAATATCTCAAAAATTAAACGAAATCGGAGCCGAAGGTGTTGTTGTCGGTGGTTTTGTAAGAGATAAACTTGCAGGCACAGGTGAAAGTAAGGATATAGATATTGAAGTGTATCATATCAATGATCTGGATCTTTTAAAGCAGACCTTGTCCTCCATTACGTCGGTATATGAAGTGGGTCGCAGTTTTGGTGTCTTGAAAATGAGCTTGGACGGGTATGATTTTGATATATCTCTGCCCCGAACCGAATCTAAAACAGGCAAGGGACATCGCGGTTTTAGTGTAACGCTAGAGTCCGATCTTGACTTTAAGCAGGCAGCTAGACGTCGTGATTTTACGATCAATGCCATGGGATATGATATCTCAAAGCAAAAGCTTTTAGACCCCTTTGGCGGGGCTGATGATCTGGCAGATAAAATCTTAAGAGTTGTTGATGTAAAGCATTTTGCAGAGGACCCTTTACGTGTTTTACGGGCTGTTCAATTTGCTGCCCGATTTGAACTCACTATGGATGCATCCTCATTAACACTGTGTCAAAAGATGGTAGCTGAGGGGATGTTAGATGAGCTTCCTAAAGAGCGGATTTTTGAAGAACTTAAAAAGCTGCTTTTACAATCTCGTAAACCCTCTATAGGTTTTGGTCTGCTTGATAAGATGCAGGCACTCTATCCTGAGATTAAAGCCTTACAAAATGTGGCACAAAATCCCCATTATCATCCTGAGGGTGATGTCTACACCCATACTATGATGAGCCTTGATGCTATGGCCTGCTTGGACGTAGAAGAGCCCAAAGAGCGGCTTATTCTTATGTTGGCTGTGTTGTGTCATGACTTTGGTAAGCCTGCTACGACACAAGAGATCGATGGGAAAATTCGATCTCTTGGGCATGAAAAAGCTGGTTTGGAACCGACACGACAATTTTTAGAGCGTTTTAGTGATGAAATGAAACTGGTTGAGGCGGTTTTACCCTTGGTCGAACATCATCTGAAGCCATCACAGTTTTATGCAGATCAATCCAGTGATGCAGCTATAAGAAGACTATCGACCAAGGTTAATATGAGACGGCTCATTTATGTTGCCAAAGCTGATTTTTTAGGACGAACGACCCCCGAAGCACTGGCTGGGAACTATCAAGCCGGATCGTGGCTTTTAGAACGTTGTCAAGCTTTGGACGTATTACACAGTCGGCCCAAACCGTTTCTTGGCGGTAAAGACCTATTGGCGTTGGGATTGCAACCCTCACCACACTTTAAGGAGATCCTGGATTATGCTTATGATGAGCAGTTAAAAGGTTCATTTTATGACCGAGAATCTGCCCTGAAATGGCTATCCCTAACAGATGTTGTGAAAAACATTATTAATTAATGCCTTATTAAAGTAAATTTTGCTACAATCTATGATGTAAATATACAAAAATAGTATTAAATTTATTTATAAATGAAGTGGGTTTAGTGAAAAGAATTGAAGAGGTTGCTGCAGGGCTGAAAGCGATTTTCTGCCTGAATGATGAGAGTGTCGAGGATTTGGCTGCGACTTGTGCCAGCAGCTGTTTCCACGAAGTGACACGTTGTGTACCTGAACTTTTATATAAACGGGTAGATCATCACCACTACGATGTTGTTTTTGTCCATAAAGATGTGCTTTTAAATGATATGATGCAAGATGCTGTAGAAAAAATCAAAGCCAATCACCCCAAAACGGTTATCTTTGTAGAGTGCGATGATAGTAACAGCGAACGTATTTTGCAAGCGATTAATCTTAATGTAGATAAAACCATCCTAACTTCCATGGACCATGATGCTTTTTGTCAGCAAGTGGAACGTACCATTACACCGAGATTTGAGCTTGAACTTAATGCCCGTTATGAAAAACAGCTTGAAGAGATCATCTATGGAAAAACTCAAGAGCTGCATTTTAAACAGCATATTGATATGCTTACCGGTTTTAAAAACGGTGAAGCCCTCAAAGATGCTTTCGGTGATAAAACCCCCAAAGCAGTTCTCTTTTTAGATATTGACAAATTTGATACGATCAATACCCTGTACGGCATGAAAACAGGAGATGAAGTACTAAAATTTGTTTCTAAACGATTGGCCCGTTTTTTACCTGAAAACAGCTCCATCTATCGTATTACGGCAGATGAGTTCGCTATTTTGGTCGCCCAGCCCAAAGAGAAACAGGTGGATCACCTTGGAAATCAAATTATTGCGATGTTTGCAGAAAGCCCTATCGTCGTATCAGACAGCAGTTTTGATATTCACTTCTCTATCGGAACCGATCATGGTGTCGAGTATGATATCTACTACAATGCTAAATTGGCCAACCGTGAGGCTAAATCTTTAGGTGGTAAAACCTGTGTTCATTATCATGATGAATCCCACTTTTTAAAACTGCAGCAGGAGAATCACTACTGGACCAATGAGCTTAAAAAAGCCTTGGAAGAGGATAGGATTCTTGTCTACTTTCAACCAATGTACAATAATCATACAAGTGCCATTGATAAGTATGAGGCACTGCTGCGTTTAGAAACTAAAAGCGGTGAGATTATTACGCCAAATTTCTTTTTGCATCAAGCTATCTCTGCAGGGTTGATTACCAATCTTTCTCGTATTGTTATCGATAAAGCGTTTAAAATGTTTGCTGATAATGATTATGCCTTCTCTTTTAACTTGACGGATCAGGATTTTGCAGAGGGGTATTTGAAGGATTTTCTTGCCTATAAGTGTGAGACCTATGGTGTAGATGCCAAGCGAGTTTATATTGAGATTTTAGAAGAGACCAGTCTTAACTGCAGTGAAGATTTTTTAGATCAGATCAAAGCTTTAAGAGAGTTAGGTTTTAAATTTTCTATCGATGACTTCGGTATTGAAAAATCTAA
>JBFHUP010000207.1:0-3984 GCA_041589975.1 Sulfurimonadaceae bacterium
AGTTCAGCCATTTTTTCTCAAAATCTTCAAGAAGTCGAAACCTTCTTGTCAACCAATGGTTCTGACTGTGGTATTGCCAATGTCAATATCGGAACCACCGGTGCAGAGATAGGAGGAGCCTTTGGCGGTGAAAAAGATACGGGAGGAGGACGCGAATCAGGTTCTGATGCATGGAAAGCTTATATGCGACGAACGACCAATACCATTAACTACTCTAATGATTTACCGCTTGCCCAAGGCATATCATTCGGAAGTAAATAGTTATTTGAAAGGTTATAAGTTTGTTGAGCCCGCTGCTGAAGCGAACTCAGCTAACACAAAAGAATTTAGTTCTTTTGTGCATCGGGCTTTAGCCCAGAAGCGTAGCCAAATGGGCTTAGCTCAATTGGCGTACAATTATTAACTGCCCAAGGAGTTAATTATGAAAGCACCACAACTGCAACACTACCTAGCGAGCCAAGATCGAAAAATCCAGATGATGGCAGATCAAAGTATCATGCTTCTTAATGAAAAAGGTCAAGAGGTACTTTTAGATCTCTCTCCTTTGCATCTGCCTGTGCGGGAAGTTACGGCCTCAAAACTTTTTGCTAAAGTCAATACAGCACCGGAACTGATACACGCCTACCATCAAGCCAAACAATCTCTACCCTTTGAAGAGGATGATGCTAAAGCTCAAGAATATGTCAGTCCTTATGCACATAATTATATGCTTCATGCTGTTGAAGCGGCCCAAATGCTCTCCACACAACAGTGTCATCTTATCGCCAATTTTGTCAAAAATCTGGATATCTATACGGCTGTACGCTGTTGTGAAACTTTTTTTGCCAACAGTGCCAACCTCAAACTTCTGGAAGTTGCTCATGAAAAAGGGTGGACGCCTATTTTTGATCATTTGGCTGTTCGCACTGGAAGTCGATCTCACAGTGATGCCAAATACATTACAGACTATCTTATCAAACACCATGGCTATAGCTTTGCACCGGTTGAGGGACAAGAGTTTTATGAATTTTCTGACGGATGGTCCGCCTATATCATCTACAAGCAGCTTAAAAATGGGATGCTATTACGTCTGTTTATAGATCAATCTGACACAGATACACAAATTATACAACACTGGAATCACGCATACGGCTATACCGCTCACCATCTAGGCATCCGTTGTGTCCAAGCTCATAAACATGGTTTTCACTCTATTCCTATTTTGGAAGTTTCCGATGCTTTAAAAGAAAAAGGGATTACGACACTTGAGCCTACAGGACTCTACACGCAAGGACTACTCGAACAGGTCTTCACCCAACCTCAAAGAGACGAAAATTTGCCACAGCAGCTCAAAGATCGGTTTGATCGCTATGACACCAAACTCTTTGAAGTCATTAAAAACGCTAAACTTTTGGAGATCGTTGCCAGAAAAGAGTTGCCGTTTGAGTTTAAAAAACTCTATTTTGAAGATTTACATCTCTGCTTTGACGAGAACAACCCCTTGCACTCAGCCGTATTTTACAACTTCTTTCTACCCGCCCAAGCAGCCCATGTCATAAAAAGTTCTATAAAAATTTGATATCATGTCACCGTAAAGGATAGACATGGGATCAAAAGAGATTTTAGCAATCACTGAGTCAAAGAGCTTACTGTTTGTTGAAGATGATGATAAACTGCGTGAAACAATGACAGACTTACTCAAAGATCTTTTTGCAGAAGTCACCATTGCCAAGGATGGTCAAGAGGGTCTTGAGCGAGTCAAAGAAAAAGAGTTCGATTATGTCATTAGTGACATCAATATGCCTAAAATGGATGGTGTAGAGCTGTTACAAAGCATCCGTGAACTCTATCCAAAAATGAAAGTCATCTTTCTGACAGCCCACAGCGATATGAAATACATCCTCGCAGCTTCACAATATCGCGTAAGTGGCTATATCAACAAGCCAATCACGCTTGATGCTCTGGAAGAGGTTTTGTTAAAAATCGAGCATAAAAAGTAGTGCATTTATATCATAAAGTATTACAACAGCATCAGCGACGCCAACCCCAGAAAACTGAAAAAACCTACAATATCCGTCACAGTTGTGAGTATGACGGAGGATCCTACGGCCGGATCGATCTGAAGTTTTTCTAAAATCAGTGGGATCACGGCTCCAAAAAAACCGGCAAAAAAGAGGTTAATAATCATGGCCAATCCCATCACAACACCTAATAACTTCATATCAAACCAGAGCCATGCCACAATCCCCATGACGATGGCAAAAATCAGACCATTCATCAGAGCTAAAAAGACCTCTTTTTTGATGGTCTTTTTGGCATCTTCAAGGGTAATCGTACCTAATGTCATCTGACGCACCGTTACCGTCAAGGTCTGCGTTCCTGCATTCCCACCCATAGAAGCCACAATAGGCATGAGTACAGCCAAAGCAACCAAGCTTTGCAGTGTCGCATCAAACAGACCAATCACAATAGAAGCAAGTACAGCAGTTAAAAGGTTGATACCCAGCCAATAAGCCCGTTTTTTACCAATACTAAAAAGCTTCTCCTCTTTCTCCATCGTATCACTAACCCCGGCAAGATTAAATAACTGATCAGTAGCTCGTTCTTCAATGATGTCATAGATATCATCTGCCGTAATACGCCCTATAAGCTTATCAGCATCATCAACAATAGGAATCACATTCATATCGTAATTTGCAGCGATCTCCACAACATCTTGAATATCATCGGTAGCTTTTAATGCGACCCGATTAAGACCACTTTTAATAATCTGCTCGTAATACTCTTCAGCTCCTAGTAAAATCAGATCTTCTAAGGCAATCGATCCCAAATACTCTTTGTCTCGTGTAATAACATAGACCTGATAGACATTATCGATCTCTTTTTTATCTTTTAGACGTTTCAAACGTCTGATGGAGTTTCCGACCTGTTCATCGACATAAGCACTAAACAGCTCGGTCTGCATATAAGCACCCGCTTCATTTTCACCATAGGCAATCAACGCCTCAAGGTTTTTACGATCCTTTGTCGGTAACTCCTCTAAAACTTTGACCGCAACTTCATGGTCAACTTCTTCGATATTTCTAATAAGTTCAGCAGCATCATCGGTATCCAATGTGTTTGAGAGTGTGGCAATCTCATTGGGCGAAAGATGTTCAATCATCTCCTCATGACACATACTTGGCAACTCTACTAAGACAGCCGCTTTAAGATCTTCCGGAAGTTTGTCAAAAAGTTCTAAAAACTTTTGCTCATCTTCGACACGTATTTCAACAAGAATCTCAGTAATCTCATAAGGATAGACCTGAGTGTCAAAACCTTTTTTGTATTGGGATACGGCGTGTCTAAATTTTTGTAATAATGCTTCCATACTCTTCCTATTCACTAAACATTCGCTTGGAGTGAGCTACGATCACCCGTCTTTTGGAATCTGTTTTTTTAAAAAAGTTATACAATCTGTATGTAATAATAATTGCAATCATACCTAAAATTCCTAACCCTAAAAGAATATAAAACAAATCAACTTTCAATGCGTCCATAAACATTGCTGTTAACGCCCCACCAATAATAGCTACAGAGAGCACAAAAGATCTAAGTATCAAATAATCTTTGACAGCGATATGGTCTTTCATAAAATCAATGGTATGGATTCTTGAAATTTCAAATGTTATAGACTGTAAAGTAAACAGTGACAAAATGACATAGGTAAAGATGACAACATCATATTGGTATAGAGCATAACTGCTTATCTGAATAATATCCAATAGGATGGTAAACATATAGACCCTATACAAGCGTACTTTTTTAAACAAAGGCTGAATCAATCCGTCGCTGGCAGAGACCAGCATAAAAAAGCTGATCATAAAAATAGGTAGCAGGGTACCTTCCAGTTTGGTGACATAAGGCATCAAGACCCAATCAATATAAGTCGTTAAAAAAAGAACAAGTACCTGCAGCTGCAACAAAGCATCTGCATGCACCAATCTATAAAGCTTTGAGTAGTGC
>JBFHUP010000208.1:0-3934 GCA_041589975.1 Sulfurimonadaceae bacterium
CAATGGGAAGGCTTTACTTCAAAACCATATCTTTAAGATAAAAGATAAAGAAAATGGCGGGAAAGAGGGACAAAATGGCATCGACATGTCTCCCGTTCAACCGCACACGATCTCTAAACGTGCACGTGCCTGTGAAAGCTGCCATACCAATGAAAAAGCTATGGGGTACGGAATTGATGGCGGTAAAAACCATGCAGACTGGAGTCAAGATACAGTCGTAGATCTCATGACAGCTGATGGCAAAGTTATCCCAGCTAAACATAGAACACAGATTAACAAAATAGAAAACCTCAAGCATGATTGGTCCGTTATGATCGATAAAAATGGGACTCAGGTTCAGACTGTAGGGCATCACTTTAAACTCTCAGGTCCGTTAGATCAAAAGCAACTGGCCAAACTGGACCGCAGAGGGGTGTGCATGTCTTGTCATAAGACGATCCCTAATGGTGATATGGCTGTATCTTTAATCAGTCACATCTCTAAGTATGCTTCGGTAGAGATTGATAATGAGACACATGGCTCAATTTTGAGTAAGGTAAACCATATTGCAGCTTGGGTACAAGCGTTAATTGTATTATCCATTTTAGGATTAATTATAAAGCTGATATTCTTTCGAAAGAAAAAGCGTAGGAGATGGTAAAAATGAAATTATTTAAGTTCGCTTTGTTAAGTGCACTGCTAAGTACTTCACTTATGGCAGGTGATTACATCATCAAAAAAAGTTCTTACAGCGTTGATCGCACTACTGAACGATTTACAGCCATTATCAAAAAGAAGGGCTTTACACTCTTTTCAGTCATCGACCATCAAGGTAATGCGACTTCTGCAGGTCTTAAGATGAAACCCTCTAAAGTCGTGATCTTTGGAAACCCTAAAGGCGGGACACTGCTTATGAACAGTGATATGCGTATCTCTTTAGAGTTACCACTTAAAGTGGGTATCTATGAAGATGATGAGGGTGTCAAGGTGATCTATAAAAATCCAAAGTCTTACGAAAAAGTATTTAATGTCAAAGGTTCTAAGGTGATCAAAAAGGTCACTTTGGGGCTGGATAAACTAACTAACGCAGCAGTAAAGTAGAATCATGGAAAGAATTTCAAAAGAAGAAGCAGTTCGTTTAATCAAAGAAGGTGATCTTAAAGAACTCGGAATCAGAGCCAATGAGATCAAAAAGGCAAAACATCCTAAAAATATCACGACATTTATTATGGATAGAAATATCAACTATACAAATGTCTGTTGGGTTGATTGTAAGTTTTGTGCTTTTTATCGTCATGCCAAAGATGATGATGCTTATGTCCTTACCTATGAAGAGATCGATCAGAAGATTGATGAGATGGTAGCAGTTGGTGGTACACAGATCCTTTTTCAAGGGGGAGTCCATCCACAACTTAAGATCGAGTGGTATGAAGATCTGGTAGAGCATATTCATAAAAAGTATCCTGATGTGACAATCCATGGTTTTTCGGCAATCGAGATTAACTATATAGCCAAGGTATCAAAAATTACCGTACGTGAAGTACTGAAGCGTCTGAAAGCCAAGGGAATGTACTCGATGCCGGGTGCAGGAGCCGAAATTTTATCCGATCGTGTGACAGAGATTATTGCCAAGAAAAAGATGCCGGCAGAGCGTTGGATTGAGATCCATAAGATCGCTCATGAAGAGGGGATTAAAACGACGGCTACCATGATGTACGGTACGGTTGAAACAGATGAAGAGATCGTCGAGCATCTAGATATGCTAAGACGTCTTCAAGATATCACAGGTGGTTTTAGAGCTTTTATCCTCTGGTCGTTTCAATCATCTAATACGCAGTTGGCCCAAGAGATCGAGATTGCTCCGCAATCATCCAATCGCTATCTCAGACTTTTAGCTGTAAGCCGAATCTTTTTGGATAATTTCCAAAATATCCAAAGCTCATGGGTTACCCAAGGGGGCTTTATCGGTCAGATGGCTTTGCAGTTTGGGGCTAATGATTTGGGCTCTACGATGATGGAAGAAAACGTCGTAAAAAGTGCGGGAGCAAGTTTTAGAATGGGTAAAAAAGAGATGATTCATCTGATCAAAGATATCGGTTCGATTCCCGCAAAGCGTAATACGAACTATGATATTTTGGAGCAGTATGCGTGAAGTACAAACTAATTTTTTTATTATGCATGGGAGCAATGGCGATGGCAAGTGAAGTAATCACACTTAAAAATAGTACAAAAAATATTCTGATTCATGAGGAAGATAGAGCTCTTCCGATTGTATCCATGCAGCTTATCTTTGAAGCTTCAGGTTCCATTGCTGATGGTAAAAAAGCAGGTCTTGCCAAAGTCGTTTCCAGAGTACTGGGTGAAGGAACCCAACAAGAGGGATCTGTTAAGTTTGCTGAGGCTTTAGAATCTAAAGCGATCCACCTTTCGGCAAGCAACGGTACGGAGACCTTTGTATTTGAACTTTCGGCTTTGAAAAGTGAGTTTAAAGAGGGGGTGGCTGCTTTTAGACGACTGCTTCAAGATCCGAACTTTACTGAGGCAACCGTAGAAAAAGTCAAGACCAAACTGATTGGTTCGTTGACGCAAAAGCAGAGTGATTTTGATTATGTAGCCAGTCAAGCTCTTAAAGCACTTTTGTTTGAAGGGACAGAACTTGAACATCCAAGCTCAGGCAGTGTCGAGTCTGTAAAAAGTATCACGCTTCAAGATGTTCGGGATTTTTATAAAGAGCATATGGTTGGGGCCAAAGCGATTACTGTGATTGGCGGGGATGTGACCCAGCAAGAAGCAAGTGACTATGCTATGGAACTGATCGGCGTACTGCCTACGGGTAAAAAAGCCACCCTACCACAAATAGAGGTGCGTAAAAACCCTAAAGAAGAGATCGTGACCAAAGATACCAAGCAGGCTTATGTCTATTTCGGGTCACCGCTCGATCTTAAAGTGGATGATGAAGATACCTATAAAGCACGTGTGGCTATGTATATCTTAGGTACCGGTGGTTTTGGTAGTCGTTTGATGGAAGAGATCCGTGTGAAAAGAGGCTTGGCTTACTCGGCCTATGCCCGTACCTCTCTTAATAAGTCCCACAACTATGTCACGGGTTATCTGCAGACCAAGATTGAGACAGGTAGTGAAGCTTTGGGTGTGGTCAAAGAGGAGTTTGCCCGTTTTGTCAAAGATGGCGTGACACAAGAGGAGCTCGATGGAGCCAAAGCCTTTTTGCTAGGCAGTGAGCCACTGAGAACTGAAACGCTTTCTCAGCGTCTTTCACGTACTTTTATGTCCTACTATAAGGGTCTGCCATTAGACAGTAACGAAAAAGAGCTTGAAGCCATTCAGGCTTTAAACTTAAGTGATCTGAACACTTTTATCAAAGATCATAAAGAGATTTTAGACTTAAGTGTCGTAACGGTAACGAAATAGCGTCATAAAAACAGTGATCACTTCTTAAAGATGGTACGCTTTTATTTGAGGAGTTTACTTTGAGTATCACGGTTGAGGACAAACACTTTCTAGAGCAGATCGGTTGTGAGAATATCATCGAGCTCGCTTTGCATGTGCCGACAGCTTATGAGGATACGACGCTTTATACACTGCCTCAATGGGGCAAAAAACAGGCGATCCTTGTCGAAGTCAGATCTTCTCAAACTCATAACGGCAATCTCAAAGTCGATTTATATTGCGAAAACCTCCAAATGTCATTGACTAGTATGATCTTTCATCCCAAGCCTTATCACTATGCTACTTTCAAAAAAGGTGCCAAGATGGTTCTTTATGGTGTGTTGGAACGTACCCAATGGGGTGTGCAGATGGTACAGCCTAAAAAGATCGGAAAAATTGGAGAGATCCTGCCCCAATTTAGCTCCAAACTGCGGGCTGATTCGCATCAACGATTGGTTAGAACCTATGTCACGGTGGCAAATCTTATGAAAGAAGGTCTGGATGAGAA
>JBFHUP010000209.1:0-3897 GCA_041589975.1 Sulfurimonadaceae bacterium
CTAATCTCCTGCTCCCACTGATAAAAACGCTCACCCAAAAGTGATCCCAAAATCGGTGTGATCCAAAGATCCTGAGCCGAAGGGATCTCAAAAAAAGCCTCCACACCATACTCCCAATAAAAGGTCGACATCAAAAAGTTAAAAGTCGTCGCTTCCCATGCCGTCATACCGTTATTACGTGCCAGCGTATAAAAATAGGCTCCTGAAAGTGAGTGGCCTCCGTAGTTGATCCAAAATTTATCGGTGTCTTGAACGGGACCTGCTTTGATATTGTCATACCAATTATTAAAAATGTTTCGGCTTTGAATCTTGTCATGATCCCATCGACTGATATCCTCAGGTAATGCCCATAATATCACAATAAAAGAGGCAGAGAGTATCTGAAGGTTGACAAAATCTTCATAGGTTTTGTGATAGCGTGAAGGTAAGAGGCCTTTAACGCCTTCATAATGATCATAAGCAGCTACTGGTAACACTGCAAATGAGCCATCCATGATCTCATCATCTAGCATATCTTCAAAAGATTCAACAAACAATCTTCTAGGTTGAGGCAACTCATCAATAGCATCAACCAAAGCCCAAGAAGTATGAAAAGTAGATAAAAAAAGCAACACCATACAAAACCGCATCCGCTATCCTTGTCTAGCTAACCCTAAAACTATTGTAGCTAAATCTGAAAACTCAGTCTTTTTTTATCTGTGAATCAGTATACTGAACTTATATCGTGCCGCTTTTGCAGAAATTTTAAAATTTTTGTGAGAGTCAGTAGAAAAGAGCCTTTTTGGCATATTTTTTGCTTTAGCCTAGGTATCATGGATGATAACGATACACAAAGGAGTGTTACATGGAAATAAGTAAGGCACACGGACTTCTCAAATCAGCTTTAGACTATAGAGCGATGCGTCAAGACCTGATATCAAGCAACATTTCCAATGCAGACACTCCTTTTTATCGTCCGCGTGATGTGAATTTTGAAAATCACCTCACAGCCAAGGCACAAGAGATATTCAACGCTCATAAAGAACCTGAATTGAAACTTGCGACAACATCAGCTGGCCACATACAACCGGAACCTGAGATCTCAAATGCAAGAGGGACGATCTTTTTTAGAGATGGTCATCAAGCGAGAAACGACGGCAACAGTGTGGATCTTGATGTTGAGACTACGGAAATGGCAAAAAATAGTACGATGTTTAATGCTTTGGTCGCCGCACTGAAAAAAGATGGTCAGATCTTTAAAAGTGTGATCGACTCAACAAGTAAATTGCAGTAAGGGGGTAAGATATGGGATTTTTATCAAGTTTTGATATCAGCGGTTACGGGCTTTCAGCTCAGCGTGTTCGTGTTAATACGATCTCATCCAATATCGCCAATGCCCAAACGACGCGTACGGATGAGGGTGGACCTTACCGTAGACGTTCGGTAGTTTTTCAAGCTGTAGATTTTGATAAGCAATTAAATGATAGAATAAAAAAAGGAAACAATCTTTTAGAGTACTCAGATCCTTTACAGGAGCAGGCTTTTGGTAAAAAAGCAAACCCTTCGATCATGAGTGTTGTGATTGACAAGATTGTCAGAGATGATCGTGAACCAAAAATGAAGTATGAGCCAGGTCACCCTGATGCCAATGCGGAAGGTTATGTAGCCTATCCAAACATTAATCCTGTTGTGGAAATGGCCGATCTTATAGAAGCTACACGTGCGTATCAAGCAAATGTTGCTTCGTTTCAAACGTCAAAAAATATAGCCAATGGAGCTATCGATATATTAAGAGGATAAGGAGTAGCGTATGGCAGATATTAACAACATCTCTGGTCTTTCCAGTGCTGAACTGCTTGCTAAGAAAAACTCTCAAAATAAATCTACAAACGAATCAGGGCAGGATTTTGCGTCCTTACTGAAAGCGGGTGTAGATGATGTCAACAAATTACAAAAGACATCAGAAAAAGCGATGAGTGATATCGCAACCGGTCAGGTCAAAGACTTGCATCAAGCGGCTATCGCCATTGATAAAGCTGAGATGAGCATGAAACTTATGTTAGAAGTTCGTAATAAAGCCGTTTCAGCATACAAAGAGATTCTTAGAACACAGATGTAATCTTAGTAGCCTTCGGGCTGCATCTATTTAAACACAATGGCTTAATTTGGAAACACAGAAACACCCCTCTTTTCAGCCTCAAAATGCAAAAATTACCGTATTTTTCCTGCTTATTTTAGCACTTGTTTTTATCTTTTTAGGCAAGATGTTTTTTACCGTCACCGATCCAAGGTCTATCCCCTCTATCGAAAAATCCGTCACCGATAAAGCTAAACGGGGGAATATCATCTCCGAAGATGGATTTGTCATCGCTTCGACGCAAAAACTCTATAAAGCGATCATCAATACCAAAAACCTTGACCCTGATAAAAAAAATCTTTTTGTGACCCTTTTTTCGATCTATTCAGGTATGCAGCCGCAAACCATTGTTCAGAAGATTTCCAAAGCTAAAGGAAGGGTA
This sequence comes from Sulfurimonadaceae bacterium, assembly GCA_041589975.1. Taxonomy (GTDB): domain Bacteria; phylum Campylobacterota; class Campylobacteria; order Campylobacterales; family Sulfurimonadaceae; genus JBFEYF01. Next base: position 2,499 of record JBFHUP010000209.1, read on the forward strand.
GTACTTAGCTTTTCCATCGATGCGACCAAAGCCAAACACCTCAGATCTTTAGCCCATCAACTGCTAAAACTGAAGGTCTTTAAGCGGTATGAGACCAAAGATAAACGGATCATCTTTCAAGGCTTGGATATATTAGAAAGCGGTGAAATGCGTACTTTTGCCTATAACGATCTGTTAACACCAGTGATTGGTTATATCCATAAGTATGAAGAGGATGATTACACCAGAGTCAATGGTATCAAAGGGTTGGAAAAATCTTATCAGCAGCTTTTAGAAACACGAAAAGATGGGCTTAAAAATGGAGAGAGGGATGTCAATAACTATGTGATTTTAAACAAGCACAGTACCTTAAACCCGACGCTGGATGGGCCAAGCCTGATTCTTAATATCCCTATCTCTTTGCAAAGAAGAACCGAGTTTTTACTCTCTCAAGCCAAGCAGAGATATGGAGCCAAAGAGGTGATCTGTTCCATCATGGAGAGTCAGACGGGTAAAATCATAGCACTCGCAAGCTCCAACCGTTTTGACCCCAAAGCGATTCGCAAACAGGATTATCCCTCTTTAAATGCCAACTTTATCGAGTATAACTTTGAACCGGGATCGGTCATCAAGCCGCTTGTCTTTGCTCTGCTTTTACAGCACAAGAAGGTTAAGCCTTTTGATATTATCAATGCCTACAACGGACGCTATCAGATGGGACGAAAGATCATCACGGATGATCATGCTTTTGATTATCTCTCTGCTGAAAATGTCATCGTACACTCAAGCAACATCGGTATGGCTCAAATGGTTCAAAAGATTGGCTCCATTGAGCTGTATCAAGGCCTTGTTGATTTTGGATTAACCCGAAAAAGCGGTATCGATCTGCCGTATGAAAAAAGCGGTTATCTGCCATCCATCACGAAGCTGAACAACTCTATCTATAAGGCAACCATCTCTTATGGATATGGTATGACAGCCAACTTTATGCAGCTACTTAAAGCCTATAATACCTTTAATAATGATGGTCAAACCGTCACGCCAAAAATTGTCTCAAAGATTCTCAAACAAAACAAAGAGATTCCTATTGATAGCTCTATACAAGAACAGGCTTTAGATATCGTGGTAGCCAATCGTGTCAAAAAGATCCTGCTTAAAGTGGTCAAAGATGGTACAGGTAAGGACGCGGCTTATCCGGGATTAGAGATCGGAGGTAAAACAGGAACCGCTCATATCGCCGAAGAGGGTCGCTATGTCAGACGCTACAACAGCTCTTTTTTTGGTTTTGCCAATGACAAAAAGCAGAAGTACACCTTAGGTGTTACCGTGATTGAACCCAATGAACACTACTACTTTGCAGCCACATCAGCGGTACCTGTTTTTAAAAGCCTGGTTGATCTGCTTGTAGAGTTTAACTATC
>JBFHUP010000210.1:0-3857 GCA_041589975.1 Sulfurimonadaceae bacterium
AAACAGAAGTGGGCACCTCTGAGTTTTCTACTGCTACTTGCAAGTATTGATTACAGTTCGGCATCCGTACAAAAGGTTCCCTTAGATGTTGCCATCACCCAGACCAATATCGATCAAAAAAAGAAATGGCTTCCTAGTGAACGGGCTTCTATCGTGGCTATGAACTTTGATAAAATCGAAAAGGCTATTGCTGATAACAAAGAGCTGATCATCTTGCCGGAATCAACCCTGCCACTCTATCTAAATCTTGCACCAGCACTGCAAAACAGGCTCAAGGAGTACAGCTACGCTATAGACATCATCATAGGATCACTCTTTGCTGAAAGAAGAAAATCCTATAATGCTACCTACTACTACTCACAAGGCGTAGAAAAGATAGGTAAAAAGATGATCTTGGTTCCATTTGGAGAGTATATCCCGCTGCCTAAGTTTCTTCGAAAATATATCAACGACCTCATCTTCCAAGGCGGTGAGGATTATGAGACTGCTGATGCTCCGACAGATTTTATCATCAAAGGCATCAAGATCAGATCAGCCATCTGTTATGAAGCAACAGCTGAGATCTTTTACCAAGGTGATGTTGATTATCTCATTGCCATCAGTAATAACCAATGGTTTCAACCCTCTACTGAACCGACCCTGCAAAAGCTGATTATCAAGCTGTATGCCAAACGTCACGGTGTCACCGTCATGCACAGCATCAACGGTTCCCAAAGTATGGTGATTTACCCGTAAAGGGTAACACATACCACAAAGTATCTTCTTCCTTTTTCTTTTCCTCTATTGAATTATCACTTTTTTTAATGTAAGATATCTCAAAGGGGTGGTTCATGTCTATGCAAATAAAGACCTATCTGAAATACATCTTTTATTCTATAGCTCTTATTATTCCTCTGGCAACCATACAATTTCTATACGTCTACAAAGTCTCTTTTAGCGATCCATCGACATTTAAACTTTATATGATCCCATTTACTGTAAGCGTCATATTCGGTTCTTTTATAGCTCATACCGTATTGCTTCGTTTTCAACTCAAACAGACCCAGAAAAGTCTGATTCAAGAGGCTAAAATGGCCTCATTGGGGCATCTGGTCAAAAGTGTTGCTCATGAAATCAATACGCCGGCCGGTAATACCGTCACACTCATTGGTGTCATACAAGGACATCAAAAAGATCTCAAAAATGAACTACAAAAAGAGCGTCCCCGAAGGGATATCATCGAAGAAAACATTAAGACTATTGATAAAAGCCTTTCCATTATGAGTGATAGTATGCAAGAGATTTCCTCTCTTGTTAACAGTTTTAAAACCATATCAGCAGATACGAGCGATGACTACAAAGAGATCAATCTTAACACCTATCTCAACAGTTTACTTAATACCTTCTCTGCTGAGTTTAACCTACGCCACATTGAACTCTCACTTGATAACAGTCGAAGCGTTCATATCGAAACCTATCCAAGCCTTCTCATTCAGGTCTTAAGCCAGTGTATCAATAATGCCATGCATCACGCTTTTGACAACAGTGAGGCTGCGGTTATAGATATTACGGTTGAGAAGGACGAGAAACATGCCATCATCAAAATTGGTGACAATGGCAAAGGCATTGACCCCAAACATCTGCCAAAGGTTTTTGATCCCTTTACCATGGAAAAACGCAAAAAAAACCATGTCGGTCTGGGTCTTTCTATGGTCTACAATATTGTGACTGAAAACCTCAAAGGAACGATAGAAGCCTATAATAAAAAAGAGCAAGGGGCACTGTTTGTGATTAAAATTCCCTTCTCCCTTAAAGTCTAAGCCTATTTTTCATACAAAATGAAGATTTATATATTATAATAACCCCAATTCCACACAAAGATGAGCAATGCAAATAGCAAATAATATTACAGAACTTATAGGAAACACGCCCCTTGTCAAACTCAACAGTGTCAGCGACATTTGTGGAGCCAACATCATTGGCAAATGCGAGTTTCTCAATCCTACAAGCAGTGTTAAAGACCGTATCGGCTTTAATATGATCGAAGATGCTTTAAAAAGCAAAATGATTAACCAAGACACCCTTGTAGTCGAACCCACTTCTGGTAATACCGGTATTGCCCTAGCCAGTGTCTGTGCCGCCAAAGGTATCAAACTCACCCTTACGATGCCGGAATCCATGAGTATCGAACGGCGTAATATCCTAAAGATGCTAGGTGCTACTTTGGTCCTGACACCTGCCGATAAAGGTATGACAGGAGCGATTAACAAAGCCAATGAGATTGTAGAAGAAAATGACAATGCTGTTATACTACAGCAGTTTGACAACCCTGCCAATCCGGATATCCACCGTAAAACCACAGCACTGGAAATCTTAAGAGACACCGATAAAAAAGTAGATATCTTTGTCGCTGCGGTAGGAACAGGGGGTACGGTAACAGGTACAGGTGAAGTACTTAAACAGGAGCTTCCTGATATTCAAGTTATCGCAGTAGAGCCAACAGACTCACCAGTGCTTTCAGGTGGAAACCCGGGACCGCATAAGATCCAAGGTATCGGAGCCGGCTTTATCCCTAACAACCTTAACACTTCTGTTTATGGTGAAGTGGTGCAGGTTTCCAATGAAGATGCCATTGCTACTGCCCAAGATTTGGCAAAGAATGATGGTATCCTTGTAGGGATCTCAGCAGGAGCCAATGTTTTTGCTGCCATGCAAGTCGCTAAACGTCCGGAAAACCAAGGTAAGACGATTGTAACTATTTTATGTGATACAGGTGAACGTTACCTCTCTACGGACCTTTTTAAAGGGCTGTAGATCAAACTTTTAGAGACCATTCTGATTCAAGATGGCCAATGCTGCCATCTGGATTATCATCAAAAACGACTTGATAAAAGCTACCAAGAACTTTTTCACAACCCATCCCCTTTTACACTTTCCACCCTCATCATGGCTCCACAAGACACGCATACCTACCGATGCCGATTTGTTTATGATCAAGAGAATTATGAGCTTGAATTCATCCCCTATAAACCCCTTTTTAAAACAGACTATAAGTTGCTTGAAATAGATTTTGACTACCCTTACAAATATCTTGACCGTACACCCATAGATCAGGCAAAAGAGGGTTTGCACACCCATGAAGAGATCATCTTTGTCAAAAGGGGTTTGATTACGGATACTTCTATTGCCAACATTGCTTGTTATATCAACAATGAGTGGCTTACGCCGGCCAAACCGCTTTTGGAAGGTACCGCTCGGGCCAGACTACTGGATGAAAAAAAGCTCACACTTGCCGATATAACCCTAGAGGATTTCGAAAAAGCTTCTAAAATTGCTTTTTTTAATGCTCTTACAGGGTTTTATGAAGTTAAAAACCATCCATCAGAACAAAGGTAATTCAATGCTTGCAGAACTAGGCAAAGATAAAAAATTTACAAAGCTGATAAGCAAACAGATCGTCTCCATTGTTAATCATCTTTTTGAACGAAATTTCCATTTTGGAGTCTTATGTCGGATTGACAATATCACCTTCTCTCCGGAACTCGCAGATGATATTAAAAAAGAGTTTCGACCTCTGACGCTTTTTTTCTTGGCAGGGTATACCTTTGAAAGTGCCTCCATTGATGAGGAGTATCTCTACTTCGAAGCAGGCTTTGGACCTGAAAACCTTGGCTCTCAAGTATCCGTTCCTATTCAAGATATCATCCAGATCATCATTGACGAGACACCAATTTTTGTTAACTCTACAACCAAATTCACCCCTCAAGAGGTGCAAGAGCCTGCTGTCCAAGAAGATAGCGGTGCGAGAGAAAATTCGTTTGCAGCACTGATGTCCAACCCGGAAAACCAAAAACTCTTTAAAAAGAAGAAATAAAAGG
>JBFHUP010000211.1:0-3850 GCA_041589975.1 Sulfurimonadaceae bacterium
AGAGGTTAAAGAGCAGGGGCATGATGCCGTTATAGCTTATCTCGAAAAAGAGCTTGTGGGTATCGATCTTGCTTATGAGAACATGATGGTAGCGTATGAACCGATCTGGGCCATCGGAACGGGTCTAACACCAACTAATGGCGAGATCGATGCGATTTTGGGTGATGTGAAATCCAAGACAGGCAAAGAGGTTCTGTATGGTGGAAGTGTCAAAACGGGTAATGTCAAAGAGATATTATCGCTAAAAAACTGTGACGGAGTATTGGTGGGATCGGCTTCTTTAGTAGCTGAAGACTATATTATGATGCTTGAAACAGCACAACAAATACAAAAATAATTTTAAAGGAAACAAGATGATAATGAAGGGTAAAAAAGGTCTTATTATTGGTATGGCTAACAATAAGTCTATTGCCTATGGAATTGCGAAAGCGTGTAAAGAGCAGGGTGCGGATGTAGCGTTTACTTTTCTAAACGACTCACTGAAAAAACGTGTTGAACCAATCGCTAATGATGAGTTTGGTACAAAAAACATCTATGAATTGGATGTTTCAAATGCTGAACATATGGCAACGATTGCTGATCGTGTCAAAGCTGACATGGGTAATATTGACTTTGTCGTTCATTCTATTGCCTTTGCTCCTAAAGAGGCACTATCTGGGTCTATTTTAGATATCACAGGTGATGCGTTTGCTCTTTCTATGGATGTATCTGTCTACTCACTTATCGCTGTTGTCCGTGAACTCAAACCGATCCTAAATGAAAATGCTTCGATCCTGACACTAAGCTATCTTGGTGGTCCAAAATATGTACCTAACTATAACCTTATGGGTATTGCTAAAGCAGCACTTGAATCAGCAGTTCGTTATCTTGCGATGGATCTTGGACGTGAAGGTATTCGTGTGAATGCGGTTTCTGCAGGTCCAATTCGTACCCTAGCCGCTTCTGGTATTGCAGAGTTTAGAGATCTGCTTGCAGCTAATGCCGTAGGTTCGGCACTGAAGAAAAATGTTACGATTGAAGAGGTAGGTAACTCATCGATGTATCTGCTTTCTGATCTGGCAAGCGGTGTTTCTGGTGAGATTCACTATGTTGATGCGGGTTACAGCATCACAGGTATGCCTGATACTGAGTAAGAGCTGCTTATGAGCTTTAAAATCCCGGCATCGTATTATGATAAACTACTAATGGTGTTGGGCTCAAAGCTTGTCAAAAATATTGCCTACATTGTAGGTATGCTTTTTCTGATTTCTGTTATCTCTTTTGTCGCCATTCATGCAGCTCCTGACAGTTTTATCCCTGCTGAGGGTCTCAATCCCAAGATGACCCAAGAAAATATCAATGCTCTTAAAGCGATCTATGGTCTGGATAAGTCCTTAGTCGAGCAATATTTTGTATGGATGAAAAACCTTTTAACCCTGAATTTTGGTGTCTCGTTTACCACTGGTGAACCGGTTCTTAAAGAGATCCAAAGCCGTGTGGGGATTACACTGTTTATCTCTTTGTTTACGCTGGTCGTTATCTTTGTGATCTCTCTTTTTTTAGGTGTCAAAGCAGGTATGAGACCCCATAGCCGCTTTGATAAAGTTGTCAAGCAGCTCTCACTACTAAGTTTTTCTATGCCGTCATTTTATTTAGCGATTATTTTGTTACTTCTGTTTTCAGTCTGGTTTGAGTGGTTTCCTTTGACAGGACTTCATAGTACAGGGGTGGATGAAAGCAGCTTTTTTGCCTATTATCTGGATATGATGTGGCATTTGGTGCTTCCCTTGAGTGTGATTATCTTTGTCTCTATTGGTTCCATGACGATGTATGTCCGTTCTTTGGTTATTGAGATTATGAAAAGCGATTACATCACCTTTGCCCATGCTCGTAATTTAGAGAGTAAAGTCATTATAAGATATTATGTGTTACCCAATCTGGTCCCACCGATCGTGACCCTTTTGGGTCTTTCTTTGCCGGGCCTAATGGGGGGTTCAGTTATTTTAGAGCAGATCTTTTCGATTGACGGTATGGGACAGTTATTTTATTTTTCTGCTTTGAGTCATGATTATCCTGTGATTATGGGTCTATTGATGATCACGGCTTTTTTAACCCTGCTTGGTAATATGATTGCGGATATGATCTTACTGAAGCTTAATCCATTTTTTAAGAGAAGTCATGCCTAAACTCCATATCTTACTTGCTCCTTCAGAGACAAAATCTCCAGGAGGCGATCTGCAGCCACTTTCAAGTGAGAGTTTTCTTTTTTCTGATCTGTATGATAAAAGAGAAGATATCATCAAACTTTATCAGGCTATGATACAGCGTCACGATATAGCAGAGCTTCAAAAGAAGTTTGGGATCAAAAAAGAGACAGAGATCGAAGCTTACTGTATTGATATCACGCAAATGTCTACCAAAAAAGCGATAGAACGTTATACGGGGGTAGCTTTTGATTATATCGATTATGAGCATTTGGATGCTAAGGCTCAAGAGTATATCGATGAGCAGGTGATCCTTTTTTCCAACCTTTTGGGCCCTGTTTTGGCTTCAGATCATCTGCCTTATTATAAACTCAAACAGGGCGAGAAGCTGGATGCGATTAGCATCGATGCCCACTATAAAAAGCATTTTACTCAAGCGTTGGATGTGTATCTGGAGGGTGATGTGATTGACTTAAGAGCCGGAGTGTATGAGAAGTTTTATAAGATCTCTAAGCCCTATACGACTTTTAAATTTTTAAAAGAGGGTAAGGTGGTCAGTCACTGGGCTAAAGCGTATCGCGGAAAACTGGTCAGAGTCTTAGCAGAAAATGGTATTAAAAATATAGACGATCTAAAAAAAATACTGCCTGAAGATATGAAGCTTACAGATATTCAGACCAAAGGTCTGAAAAGCGAATGGATCATTGAGGTTGGGTAGGAGTTATTACCATCCGATAGAAATAGAAAGATGGTGGCGTCTGTCAAGTTCTTGAGCTGCATAGGCACCTATCGCTTCTGCATAGGTGGAGTAGTTAAGGGTTAAAAGTGCGAAGCGTAGTTCTGCACCAAAAGTAGGACTTTGATTATAAAGACCGGTACTGCCTGTGAGTTGTAAAAATGCGTTATGAATCAGACTCGCTTTAGCTCCCAAACGGATACGTTTACCAGGATCGGCATCATAGTTTTCATCATAGGCATTAGTCACATCTATATAATCTACGGCTAACAACCAGTTCGAGAGAATCGGAAAGTCGGGCTGAAAGCTCATACCGATGTTTAGCGTCGTTGGGATCGTGCCATAATCTCCTAAATTGGTCTCTCCAATATCCATGACTGAAATACCTAAAGAAGGGTGCCAATAATTTCCAAAAGGAAAGATATGGGCAACATCGTAAATTAAACCGACATCATAGGATGTTGTTTCAAAGTCTTTCATGTAGTTGTCTTCAAGGTATTGTGCACTGTCGTTAGTGCTATCGGTCAAAGCGAGAACTTCACTTAGTGTTAATGCCGCAGTCATACTTTTACCCTCTAGGATTTTTGCCCCCACACCGATATGAAGTCTGTCTGTAAAATCATAAGAGAAACCTGTGACTAAGCCACCTAACACATAGGCATTAACGTCTAAAAGACCTGAACTACTACCTAAGGCATGCGTTTGAAAGTTAAATTGTGTTCCCGCTAAAACGCCGACACTCCATGCAAGTGCAGAACCTTTGTAAGAGAGGGAGCTTAGATTGTTCAGGGTTAAGTGATTATTAGAACCTTGGTACTTTTCAAGTACGGCTAAGGTCTCAGAGTCAGTATTGGCTTGATCCATCTCGTCAAGAAGATCCAAAGTGTTTTGACTGAAAGCGACATTGATATTGACAATATCGAGTTCAATC
>JBFHUP010000212.1:0-3841 GCA_041589975.1 Sulfurimonadaceae bacterium
ATGTTCTGATTAATGAATTGGCCCCTTTTTTAACCGTTATCTTTTTAGCATTACGCTCAGGTACGGCTATTACCACCGAGATTGCTGTTATGAATGTCAGCGGTGAGATGCGAAGTTTGGGTTATTTTAATATTGATATGATGAAGTATCTTTTTGTTCCTAGAGTACTTAATGGCGTTTTATCCATGTTTTTATTAACGACCATGTTTTCCATTGTTGCTTTAGTTGCCGGCTATTTTTACCTGGCCATAGGATCTAAAATGGGTCTTTCGATCTATTTAAACAGTTTGGTGGAAGCTTTTGGTGCGATGGACGTGTTAGTGCTGCTTCTGAAAAGCCTTTTTTTTGGTTTTGTTGTAACAGCGATTCCCGTTTATCGCGGTAATAAAACATTGATGACTTACAATGCTGTACCGATTGCCGTACTGCAAGGTATGGTCAAACTTTTTGTAGCCATTTTATTTATAGAGGTGTTATCATTTGTAAGATTCATGTAAAACTTTTTACTCAGTCTCAAGCGTTGCATCGTTATTTTCATGAGTATGCTAATAGAAGTGAGGTTTTTCCGGTGTCTCAAGAAGCACCTTTTTTATCCAATCTTAATGTTATGGATAATATTGCTTTGATTGTAGATGCCCAAAAGCATTTTACGATAGGTGGGTCAGCCGAGTATGTCAAAGAGCGATTAAGTGTGCTACACTTAGAAGATATGGCACTGCGTCATCATACGACATTAAGTGATAGAGACTATTTTTTTGTACAACTTGTCCGAGCTTCGATGATGCAAGGACAATCTATCGTTATTGAATCTCCTTTTTTAATGGTCTCAGGAGAAAAAAGTATTAGGTTTGTTTTTGATTTTTTAGGATCTTTGGGTGTTGCGTGTAAAGATGTTGTGATTGTAGATTTGATCTCACAACGTTATAAATATGAGGAGGAGTTGTGTCATATCGAAGAATGCTGATTAGTGTAGGCTTTTTTGTTTTTTTGACCGCAGTCGTTTTAGTTACGGGTCTGGGCTATGTGATTACTCAAAAAGGGATTTTTGAGAAGAAGTTTTATTATAATCTTGTGGCAAAAAGCGGAGCAGATCTCATTGAAGGGATGTCTGTTTTATATTCAGGTTTTGAGATCGGTTCTGTAACTAAATTGCAGTTAACAGATGAGGGAAAGGTTGAAGTTGTCATAGAGATTCCTAAGCATGAACAGCGATGGATTCGCCGCAGCAGTCTGTTTTATCTTAACAAACCACTTATTGGATCGGCAGCTATCGTTGTAGAATCACCGATGCTTGATGATGAGGCCTTGGAAGAGGATGATGAGAGATTGCTTTTGACAGTTGACGGGATCAATGAGCTTATAGCTAAGGTACAACCTGTTTTGGATGACCTGCAAGGTATCGTTCATAATGTTAACATGTTGAGCAGCGAAAAGAGTGATCTGGCTAAAATACTTAAAAATGTAGAGCTTATTACCCGTAAAGTTTCTCAGAGCAGGGCTGTAATACATTTAGATGCGGCTTTAAAAGAGCTGGAGGACGGGATTGCCGATATTCGTGCCGAGTTGGTGGACCAAAAAGAGGGTATTTTGCCTCATGTGGATGAAATTCTTAAAGATGTTGCCGCAAAACTTAAAAAACTGGATACGACAGTAGATGCTGTTAATCGCAGCAGTTCCGAAGTTCATGGCTTGACTCAGGATGTGAAGTTCAGTATCAAAAAAACCGATGAGATTTTAAATGGAGTCAGCGGGATAGTCGGAAGCAAACCCGAAGGTGAGGTAACATTGCCATGAGAATGTTTTTGTTTACCATGATGGCTATTGTTATCTTTACCTCATGCGGATCAGGCAAGATAGATTATGCTTGGCAGGGTGAGGCCAAAGGGTATTTGGATAAATATCAAGAGATGATGTTTCAAGGAGATACTTTTCAAGCTGCTTACTATTTGCAAGATGCTATTAAGCAAGCCCAAAAGGATACCTCTTTAAAGACATTGGCAACGGTGTTTTTGACCCAATGTGCTATGGAAAAAGCTATGGGGAAAGAGACGCAGTGTCATGCTTATAGTGATCTGGAAAAAGTTTATAACAAGCCGCAGTTGCATGCCTATAAAACTATGCTTTTAGGTCATCATGTCAAGAATCCTAAGTTGTTGGGCAAGTATCAAGGTTTTTATGAAGCGTTGCAAAAAAAAGCGGTAACACTTTCAGATATCAGCTCATTGGATACTATTTATGCTCAAGCCATTGCAGCTAAATTGGCCTTTGAATCAGGCTTGCACACTAAGAAAATGATGAACTTTATGATCAATCAAGCAAGTAAAGAGAATCTCCACGGTTTGATGCTGTTGTGGTTAACTATTGCCAAAAATGCATCAGAAGGTGAAGAGAAAAAAGTGTTGGAACACAAAATACGCCTTTTATCGCCCAAACCGTAGATGAGGTAGAAAGCTTAATAGGATTTACGCCTTTTTTATCCCTTTTTGTATAGCATTGCAGTGATAAAACACGATAGAGTGATTCAGTATGAGGAGCAAAGATGTTAGATAATGAAAATTTTAAAAAACTTGAACAGGCTATTCATGATTATAATGATGGCAAGCATAAAGAAGCGTATGAGGCTTTTTTAGAGTTGGCCGGCCGTGAATTTGATGATGATGAGTCCCAATACTATTTAGGGTTGATGTACTTTAATGGTCATCATGTAGACAAAGATAAAGATGAAGCGATATTTTGGTGGAAAAAAGCTGCAAAAAATAGAAATCAAGATGCAGTCTTTCAGTTAGAAACATTAAGTATGACACGCAATACACGCTATTAAAAATCACTATAAGTGGAGAATTAAGCTAGCTGTTACGACTCTAAAGGTTCATTTTTATTGATGGAGACGTTTTTTGCATCTGCAGCCTCTTGCAGTTGTGTTTGATTGGGTGTCCAGATACTTCTTTCATGAACTTCAGGGCGTCCTTGTAACGTATATAAAGGTTCATAAGCCCCTTTGTAAGAAAGACTTGGACAATCTTTGACATAATAGCCCAAATAGATCCAATCAAGGTTTTCCTCTTTGGCAATTTTGATCTGATACAACAGGGAGAGTTTTCCTAAAGAGCGTTTCTCAAATTCGGGATCATAAAAGAAGTAGGTAGAAGAGATGCCGTCAGGAAGCATATCTATGATATCAACACCGATAAGCTGATCGTGCAAAAAGTATTGAACTTCGTAACCGAAATCTTCATAACCCTGAACAAAAGATGAATAGTAGTGCTGGGAAGTCGTCGGTGTGTAATCCCAACCCTTCTTCTCTTCCATGTGGGCATGATACTTTTCATGGACTCTAAGATGGGAGTGGCTTAACATAGGACGTGTCACTACAATACGCAGATCTTTGTTTTTTCTAAATATTCGGCGTTCTGATTTGGAAAAGTGGTAGTTTTTGACATCGATTTTGACACTTTCACATGCATCGCAGTGTGGACATACTGGACGAAAAAACATCGCACCAAAGCGTCGCCATCCTTGTCTGATTAAAAGGTGACAATACTCCAGACTGCACTCATCAATAACTTTATAGTGTGTACTTTGTAGGCGATCTTCTAAATAGGAGCATTTTTCGTCATATAAGACAGTCTCTTTGAGTATTTGCATGACAAATTATATATAAAGAATCTGAAAAAATGTTAAGAAGTAGGGATAAGGGTGGGGGCTTTAGAAAAAGAGTGATTCTTTTAAACTAAACTTAAACAAGAAAAAAGTATAATTCGCGACAATTATAGACAAACGCAAGGAATATGCAAATGTACGCAATCATTAAAAATGGTGGTAAGCAATATAAAGTTCAAGA
>JBFHUP010000213.1:0-3836 GCA_041589975.1 Sulfurimonadaceae bacterium
AGCATCTCAACGCTTGCTTCTTCAACACCTGGAAGCATTTTTTCTGCAAGTTTTTTATCGATTCTAACTTTTTCTTTTTCTTGGATCTTTTTAAGGTTGATCGCAAAAGTTGTCTCTTTACCAGCAAGATCTTTAGCTTGGTACTCTTCAGGGAAAGTTACTTTGATATCTTTTTTATCACCTGCATTCATGCCGATGATCTGATCTTCAAAACCAGGGATGAATTGACCTGAACCGATCTTAAGGCTGAAATCTTCTGCTTTACCGCCAGGGAAAGGTTCACCGTCGATAGAACCGTCAAAGTCGATAACAACAGTGTCTCCTTCTTGAACCGGGCGACCTTCTACATCAACAAAAGGTGCTTGAGCTTCTGCTAAATCTTTAACACGTTCAGTGATCGCTTTTTTAGTGATCTTTGGTTTTTTAACTTCAGGCACAAGTTTGTTGTAATCACCCAAGTCAAACATAGGGCGGTTTGAAAGTGTAATAGCTACATCGATAGTATCTTGGTTACGATCAAACTTTGTTACTTGTGGCTCACCAATAAGTTGTGCAGGATCAAGTTTAAGGTCTTTCATACCTTGGTCTACAATATCACGAAGTGCTTCAGACTCAGCGTCTTCTTTGATACGGTCGCCATACTGTTTTTTGATAACAGCTACAGGTACTTTACCTTTACGAAAACCATCTACTTTAGCATCACGGCTAAGTTTTTTAGCAATCTTTTCGATGTTTGCTTCAAGCATGCTTGCTTCGATTGTTGCAATGATTTCGCTGTTAGCACCATCGATCTTGTTTGTTTTTACAGACATAATAATCCTCTGGTTGTATTTGTAATTTTTGGCATTCTATCCAAATAAAGTTTATATTTCATTTATATAGTTAAATTTTAGAAATTTCTATATCAACATTAAGCCAAGAGTTGTTAGAATAATTGTATCAAATTTAAGAGAGTTTATATGAGTCAAGAAGCCTTTGAAAAAGCAGTCAAAACTATGATCGAATCTGTCGGAGAGGATGTAAGTCGTGAAGGCTTGGAAAAGACCCCTTCACGTGTCTATAAGGCTTATCAATTTATGTATGGCGGGTACAAATTGGATGCCAATGAGATTTTGAATTCTGCTTTGTTTGAGACCAGCAATGATGAGATGGTCGTGATCAAAGATATCGAGTTTTACTCTACCTGTGAACATCACCTTTTGCCCATTATAGGACATGTGCATGTTGCATATATTCCTAACGGAAAGGTGGTAGGGCTTTCTAAAATCCCTCGCGTGGTTGATGTCTTTGCACGACGTATGCAGATCCAAGAGCAGATGACGGAGCAGATTGCGGATGCTATTTTATCGACTATCAAACCTAAAGGGGTGGCCGTGGTGGTGCAAGCCCGACATATGTGTATGGAGATGCGGGGTGTCGAAAAGGTTAACTCTACAACAACAACTTCTGCTTTAAGAGGTCTTTTTAAATCTAACGATTCGACGCGTAAAGAGTTCTTTGCTCATATTAATTCCGGAAATGGTAAGTCTTTCTAGTGCCGTTAAGTGCTCTGCGTAGTCATGTCAAGGATATGGATCTTTCACCTGCTTGTGGCAGTGTCATTATAATTAATCCTTCACTGATTACGGGTAAAGATCTTCGGGTAGGTATCGGGGATACGGTACGCATCGTTTCTCGAAGTCATAAAAAAGAGACTTTGGGCATGGTGAGTGAAGTGAGTAAAGACTCTTTTCAAGTGACACCCTTTAGTTTTACAGAAGGTTTTTCTGTAGATGACAAGATCTATCTCAATGAATCGGGTATGCAAATACCGGTAAGTGAGGGGCTTTTAGGGCGTGTGGTTGACCCTTTTATGCGACCTATTGACGGTAAAGAGCCCATCCCTGTGACCTCTATGACCTCCATGATCCAAAAACCGATTGCAGCACTCAAGCGTGGTATGATAGATGAACCTTTTTCGGTGGGTGTTAAATCGATCGATACCTTACTCACCTGCGGAAAGGGTCAAAAACTGGGTATCTTTGCCGGTTCGGGTGTGGGTAAATCAACCCTCATGGGAATGATTGTCAGAGGAAGTACTGCTCCTATCAAAGTGGTAGCACTTATAGGGGAAAGGGGACGTGAAGTACCTGAGTTTATAGAAAAAAACCTTGGGGGTAATTTGCACAATACTATTATTGTGGTAGCAACGTCGGATGACTCGCCTTTAATGCGAAAATATGGAGCTTTTTCGGCGATGTCGGTAGCGGAGTTTTTTAAAGACCAAGGGCATGATGTACTTTTTATTATGGATTCTGTGACCCGTTTTGCTATGGCCCAACGAGAGATCGGATTGTCGCTTGGCGAGCCACCGACCTCTAAAGGGTATCCGCCCTCGTCACTTACGCTACTACCGCAGCTCATGGAACGAGCCGGTAAAGAGGAGGGTAAAGGTTCCATTACAGCTTTTTTTACGGTCTTGGTCGAAGGTGATGATATGTCTGACCCTATTGCAGACCAAAGTCGGTCGATCCTTGATGGACATATTGTACTGTCTAGAGAATATACGGATCAAGGGATCTACCCACCGATTCATATATTAAATTCCGCTTCACGTGTTATGAATGATGTGATCTCTACAGAGCATCTACAAGCGGCACTGAAGTTTAAACGTCTGTTTGCCCTGCTTAAAGAGAATGAGATGCTGATTCGTATCGGAGCCTATCAAAAAGGTAATGATGATGAGTTAGATTTGGCTTTGGATAAAAAAGAGGTGATGGAGGGGTTGATCAAACAGGTCTCCACAGAGCGTGTTGCCATGCCTGATGCTTTAGAGATGCTTATGCAGATAATGGCTTGATAGCGATGTTAAGAACTTTTTGTCTATC
Organism: Sulfurimonadaceae bacterium; assembly: GCA_041589975.1. GTDB lineage: Bacteria > Campylobacterota > Campylobacteria > Campylobacterales > Sulfurimonadaceae > JBFEYF01. Next base: position 2,868 of record JBFHUP010000213.1, read on the forward strand.
TGCTATTCTTATTTTTATTGCAGGGTGTAGTTCGTGTACAAAGCTTCAGCATCCGCTCAATCAAATCTCTAACAAGAACTATGATTTTTATGATCTTCGATCTGCATCTTATATGGATCGTTCGACCTTGATTCAAAAGATGAAGCCTTATAAAGTTGTCTTTATCGGAGATCATCATGATCAAAAGGATCTTCATAATAAAGTGGCTGCCTTGATTAAGGATTTGGCTTTGCAGAAAAAAAAGGTACGTTTTGCAGCTGAGTGGTTTACACCACAAGATAATAAGCTGCTTGCCCGGTATATAAATCAAACGATTGATGAAAAGCGATTTTTAAAGGATATTCATTGGAGCAAGCAGGTAGGTTATCCTTTTGAATCATTTAAGCCAATCTATAAAGCATTACAGAATTTTCAAGGTAGCTTGGTGGGTATCAATTTAAGTAAGAGTGAGCGACAAAAGATATCTAAGCAAGATCTCAAAGCGATGTCAGAAGATGAGAAATTTTTTTTTGAAAGATTAGATCTTGATGTCTCACCGCACTTGCAATTGGTCAAACCCTATTTTGATCATTGCCATACCATGAGTAAAAGCGGTGAAGGTTGTGAAAAGCGGATGTACCGGGTTCAGGTCGCATGGGATAGCAAGATGGCCTTGGAGGCCTTAAACTATCTGAGAACTCTTAATGATGATGAGGTGCTTATAGTTTTTGCCGGTGCCATGCATTTAGTCAAAGGTTTGGGAATAAATCTGCGTTTTTCCCGCCTTAGTCATCAGCCCTTTATCACGATACTTCCTCTTCCAAATCTTTCAAAAAGAGTAGATTATGCGGAAGCGGATGTGATGATGCTTTATGAATCACAGCAAGTACCAAAGCGGTAATGGGATTTTGATACAATGATATCGAAATGCTATAAAAAGAACGAGATGAGTATAAAATCCCTAATTATAAAAGCATGCGAATATAAAAT
>JBFHUP010000214.1:0-3835 GCA_041589975.1 Sulfurimonadaceae bacterium
ACCTTAACATCCTACATGGTTAACCGCCGTGCCGGTCGTATTGTCTTTATCCCAAATAACTTTGTCTTTACTGATATGATTTCGAACTATTCCCATCACTCTTTAAAAACAGTTTGGGATGGTATTGATATTACAGTGACGTTTGATTCAAATCACAAAAAAGCTTCCTATATGGCTAAAGAGATCACCAGAAAATTTTCTAAAGGCTATACGGACATTACGCGTAAGCAACTCAATAAACTTCGCAATCAATACAGCTTGAAAAACACCAATGTTGAACCGCGTATCTTTACTATGCCGGAACCAAACGGTATCGTAATTAGCTGCTGGTATCTAACCAATGCTTATGCCACAATGACTTTGCGTTCAACGATCACCTTAGAGATTGTGGATGCTTTTAATAAAGCGGATGATATCCAAATCGCTTACCCTACGCAAACAATTAATTTTAACTCCAAAAGAGAGATGCCGGTAGGCTTGCCTGGCGTTGAGGAAGCATGAAAAAAGTTTTTATAAAAACCTTTGGGTGTCGAACCAATCTTTTTGACACACAGGTGATGCTTTCCAATTTGGAAAGTTTTGAGATCACTGAACAAGAAGCTGAAGCTGACGTAGTCGTGATAAACTCTTGCACGGTAACCAATGGAGCGGACAGTTCAGTAAGGGGTTATGTTAATCATATCCACAAAGAGAAGCCTGAAGCAAAAATTTTTTTAACAGGTTGCGGAGCCCACACGAAAGGTGAAGCTTTGTATGATGCAGAAAAAGTTTTTGCTGTTTTTGGTCAATCAGAAAAAAAGAAGATCGACTCACTGCTGCAAAGCAAGCAACGTTTTTATGAGCTCGGTGATCTGGAATTTGTGGATGATGCTGTCGTTGAAGAGTTTGTCGGTAAATCCCGTGCATTTATAAAAGTTCAGGAAGGGTGTAATTTTCGGTGTAACTACTGTATTATTCCTCATGTCAGAGGTGATGCCAGAAACCTGAATGAAGATCTTATTATCAATCAAATACAGACCTTGGGCGAAAATGGTTTTGGAGAGTTTATCCTGACAGGAACCAATGTAGGAAGTTACGGTTCTAAAGCCGAGGGAACCTCTATGGCAAAACTTTTAAAGCGTATCAGCCAGCTTAAAGGGGTGCGTCGTATTCGTCTGGGTAGCATTGAACCGATTCAGGTGACGGATGAGTTTAAAGAGCTTTTACAAGAGCCGTGGATGGCAAAGCATCTGCACGTAGCACTGCAATATACCCATGATGATATGTTGCGTTTAATGAATCGACGTAACCGTTTGAACTCCGATATGGCTCTTTTCGAGGAGCTTGCAGATGCCGGGTACGCTTTAGGAACAGATTTTATTGTAGGTCACCCTGGAGAGACGCAGCAGATATGGGATGAGGGTTTTGCCAATCTCAAAAAGTTTCCCTTGACCCACGTGCATGCTTTTTCTTACTCTAAACGCGATGGAACTCCGTCAGCCACGATGAAACCTGAGGTTCCGGGCGACCTTGCCAAAGAGCGGCTAAAAATGGTAACATCATTCATTGATGAGAATAACTTTGCATTTCGTAAAAAGCATCAAAAGGATGATCTGGAAGTTTTGGTGGAGTCGGTTAAAGGGGAGTACTTTTATGGATTGGATCAATATTTTAATCCCATCTATATTAAAAGTGATCAAGACCTTGAGGGTAACTGGCTAACAACTCAAGCGATTGAAGTAAAAAGGGAGGGTAATTTTGGCAGTTTCTAAATCCAATAGAAAACTTATGATCTATTCGGCACTCGTTTTGTTGCTGCTGTTTGCTTATGCTATTGTGCGAGACGTAAGTCAGCCAATCTCTTTGGATCATGCCCATGAACTTATAGCTACCAAACAAGTAGTAAAAGCTTCTATTGTGGAAGAGACGGTTTACCTTTATGGATCAGATCAAACCTATCGTATCCCGTTGGCTCTTTTGGATGCTTCATCCATTAGAGCATTGGTTATAGACACCAAAACACAAAGTACTTTTGCCTTTTACTTTCTGCTGGTTTTTGTGGTTCTGGTAATTGCCGGTCTGCTCTTTTATCTTTATACTAAAAGTGGAACCACCTTTGATAAGTTTCGTAAAAACAAAGATCAGGAAGGGGAAGATGCAACTGCCGTGGTTGCTATGACATCAGATATACTTTTTAGAGATGTTGCAGGTATCGAGGATGTCAAAGAGGAACTTTTGGAGATCATTTCTTTTTTAAAAGATCCCAATAAATTTGCAAAATTTGGTGTTCGTATGCCCAGAGGACTATTGCTGGTAGGGCCTCCCGGTGTGGGAAAGACGATGATTGCCAAAGCGGTTGCCGGTGAGGCAGGGGTACCGTTTTATTATCAAAGTGCTTCATCGTTTGTGCAGATCTATGTAGGTATGGGTGCCAAACGTGTGCGTGAACTTTTTGCAGAAGCCAAGAGAAATGCCCCCTCTATTGTGTTTATTGATGAGATTGATGCTGTTGGTAAAATGCGTGGAGCCTCAGGGCGAAACGATGAACGTGATGCGACGCTTAACCAGCTTCTCACAGAGATGGATGGTTTTGACAGCGGCAGTGGCGTTGTGGTTATTGCGGCAACTAATAAGATAGATGTTTTAGATGATGCCTTGTTGCGAGCAGGTCGTTTTGACCGTCGTATTTTTGTGGAGCTTCCGACGCTACATGAACGAGCCGCTATAGTTGAGAAGTATGTAGAGAAGATTCCTAACAGTATAGATGCTTTAGAAGTTGCTAAAATGAGTGTTGGTTTTAATGGGGCTTCGTTAGCGACACTGATTAACGAAGCAGCTCTTAAAGCACTGCGTGATGAGAGTATTTTAGTTACAATGGATCACGTACAGGCAGTTAAGGCTAAGGTTAAAGATGGTAAAAAAAGATTGCAGGTTTTTAATGAAGAGCAGAAAAACCAACAGGCTTATTATCAAGTAGCCAAAGCATTTATCGCAGCCCACCATGGTATTAAGTTTGAGAAATGCAGTTTAACGGGTGATGATTTTCACGTAGAACGCTTAACGCAAGCTTCCAAGCATGAACTGCTGGGTGAATTGAAATTTCACTTAAGCGGTATGGCTATGATGCAAATAGTCTTTGATGAACACTTTGCAAGTGTCGAAAATGATCTGGCAAGGGCAAAGCAGCTGTGTGCCGATATGGTACGTCGTTTTGGTATGGGTGATGAAATTGTGGGTGATGTGCAAGATGAGAAACGGTTGCTTCAAACTGCATTGGCTGATGTCAAGCGTTATTTGCAAAAGCATGAAGAGACTATTAAGAGTTTAGCACAAGCACTTTTACGTGAAGAGATGCTCCCAAGAAGCCGTTTTAAAGTGAGCCATGTAGCGTGATATTTTATAGTGGGTTTTCACTCAAAGAGGATGAAAATTTCTTTTTGGAGTATATTGATGAGAGCGAGTATGTAGTTTCTGGGTTTTCCTATGGTGCAATTAGGGCTTTTGAATCCACGCTTAAAAGTAGCAAGCGGATAGATAAACTCCAGCTTTTTTCTCCTGCTTTTTTTCAAGATAAACCTGAACGCTATAAAAAACTCCAACTAGGGGCTTTCTCTTCGGATGCGGATGCTTATCTAAGACTTTTTATTGACAACTGCTTCTCTCCGGCACTTAATAATGGATCTGCTAAGGTAGAAGCAGGAAGCTTTGAAGCACTCAAAGCACTGCTTTATTATGAGTGGGAGCCAAGCAAGATTCAAACAGTGCTAGATAGAGGCATTGAAATAGAGGTCTATCTGGGTGGTAAAGACAAGATCATAGATGCTCAAAAAGCTTTTGATTTTTTCACCCCTTTTGC
>JBFHUP010000215.1:0-3806 GCA_041589975.1 Sulfurimonadaceae bacterium
CATGATGGACTTCATACTACCCATCTTTTTCATCGCTTCCATCTGTTCTAAAAAGTCTTCAAAGTTAAACTTACCCTTTTTAATCTTTTGGGTCATCTTTTTAGCTGATTTTTCGTCGATGACAGCCGAAGTCTTTTCTGCAAGTCCTTCAATATCACCTGCACCCATAAGGCGGTTAACAATTCTATCCGGCATAAAGAGTTCCAGATCCGGCATCTTTTCACCCAGACCGATAAATCTCAGCGGTACATTGACCTGTGATGCGATACCGATAGCCACACCACCTTTAGAGTCACCATCATATTTAGAAAGGATAACCCCGTTGATACCGATTTGCTCGTGAAACTGTGACGCTGTCTGAACGGCTGCTTGACCTGTTAGGGAATCCGCCACATAAAAGGTCTCAAACGGATCCACCGCTTTTTTCACTTTATTTAGCTCATCCATCAGAGCATCATCGATTGCCAAACGACCCGCGGTGTCTATGATCAAGACATCATACAGACCTGCTTCAGCTTTTTTGACGGCTGCTTTGGCTACCTTGACCGGATCTTTTTCGTTTTCATCAAAAAAGATATCCACTTCGATCGATTGGGCTACCTGCTTAAGCTGTTCCACGGCAGCCATACGCTGTAAGTCTGCAGCGGCAACCAGTACTTTTTTATTACGAAGTTTCAGATAGTTCGCCAATTTACCTGTCGTGGTCGTCTTACCTGAACCTTGAAGTCCCATCATTAAAATAGTCGTCAGTGGTTTAGGCGAATAGACAAATCCCTGATTCGCTCCTTCAACATTTAAAAGGGCATAGAGGTTTTGCTGTAAGGCGTTGATAAACTGATCTTTACCGATACCCGCTTCTTTGGTATCTGCTTCAACTTTACTAATAAGATCTTTAACAACTTTATGATGCACATCAGCTTTTAAAAGTGACTTTTTAAGTTCTTGCAGTGCTTTGGTTAAAGATTTAGTATCATCCGTAAACTTTAAGCGTTTCATCGCTGATGTAAAGGAGTTGGTTAAAGATTCAAACACGTTTTGGCCTTCAAAATAATATTATTTTTAGTACGAATTTTACTAAAAAAAAGCTTAAATAGAACTCTCTTTAACCCAGAATAGAGTCAACCAATGCCTCTTTTTTATACCCTTCAGGGTTGTTAGGAAGTTTGATTTTTTTCAGAATTTCTATCTGATTGATCTGTCGTGCCGTAAAAAGTAGATCATCACTTTTACCGTAATAGGTGATAAACTTGCTAAAGACGCTCTGCCAATCAATCTTAGGATTGTTTGCCTCTTTTCGCATCTGATTGAGATAAGCAATCTTAATCAAAGAAGCGATCTTATCTTCGAAAAGTTTCACCGTCGTATAGTTTCCAAAAACCTCTTTGATCCCTCGCACATCAGCAATAAAAGCAAAATCCAGTGCTTTTTTCGAAAGTTCTTTAAAACGGTTCTCTATCGTTTCGTATTCACGAAGTGTTCTAAGTTCATTATGCTCTTTAGCCATGCTAAATATGGTATCGACATCATTTTTTTGCAGTGCTTGAAAAAAGGCGACCCGCACTTTAAAATTCTCTACCAGCTTGACATATTCAGCTCTAATATTGCTAAAAGGGGCCAAAAAGGTAATGTAGTCTTTACATTTTTGAAAATCACTGGCATGCAAAGCCTGCTTGAGCTGTCCCAAAATCTTATGACTCATCTGAATGATATTTTGGTGTACCGGACTTTTTGTTAAAAACGCATACCGTTCGACCAAGGCAAAATACTCTTTAAACTTTTTAGCCGCAACATACTTGTCTGCCTCAATAAAGACTTTGGTGTTTTTAAGTATCGCATGAATCTCTGTCTGTTTTTCCACCACACGCTCATAAGGAGCTAAAATACGCTCAGCTTCTTTGTGACTGGTGACTTCATTGGTTTTACACAATCGTTTAGCCTTACCAAAAGCAGCCTGCCAAGTGAGCTCAAGTTCAATAGCTGCAGGTACATCTTTTAAAATCGGATACTTTTGGATCAGATTGTAGGCATCGACGATCTGCTGAGCAGATACCAACGCCGCCAAGGTTTGAATGTGCTCTTGATTTTTAATCATCAGCTCAAAAGTCCCCATAATCTTTGGATCATTTTCATACGGTGCGATCAACGTCGTTGCCGGTTCAATTTTGCCTTTTTGAATGAGAAAATTAACCCGTTTAAAGAGTGGTTCATACAGACCGATCATCTCTGCATCATACTCTTCATTAAGAATCAAAAATATATTGGATGTAATCATCTCATTGAGTCTGCTATGATCTTTAACCCTTAGGGCATTAACAAAGTTTTCCAGTTGATGGTGGGTATCGATAAGCAGTGTTGAAGATTTCTCTTGAGCGATGATGAGTAGCCCCTCATGCAGAACCATTTTAGTGATGCCGCTATGACACACTTTTTCGTCAAATGCCTTCTCTTGCGTCTCAAGATTGACTGCACAAAGTGAACCGTTTTTCAGGCCTACAAAAACAAAACGGCCATCTTCAGAAAGCAAACTGCTGGTTGGCCACGATGGAAACAGGTTTTTCTCTCTATCCAAAACCTGATCATCTATGTGATATACCTGCATAGCTCCATTACGCTGCAGCATCACCATGCCCCGATCATTATCAAAGAAGGTGATACTTTGCACAACATCGGTTGTTGTAATCGAAGCCACTTCGACATTTAAGACCAGATCAAAAATAACCACACATTTGTCATACGAAGCTGAGGCTAAAAAGCGTTCATTGCTGCTAAATTCCAACGAAGAGATATAATCTGGCCGAGGCGGTAACTCGGTAATAAGTTGAGCTGACTTGGCATGAAAAACATTACAGCGTCCCGATGCATCACCGACCGCAATATAGCTGCCTTGTGTTGAAAATGCTGTACATTCTAAAGTTTTACGGGGTTCATTAAGCTTTTTAATCACTTTGGGTTTGGCATTAAGATCCAAATAAAGCCCTAAAGGTTTTGTACCATAAGGCAGTAGCATTTTTTTGCTAAAAGGATCAAAGCTTACGGAACTGCTGTAGCTGTGCATCATTTCTTGATTGGCAATAAGAGTCTGCCGAGAGGTGAGTTTACGATCAGAATTAAAACGATAAAGTTTAAAATTTTTATCAAACATAAAAATCTCATCTTCATAAGGCTGGACAGCAACAATAGTCGTTTCTGGTACCAACTTATCAAGTTCGTAAAACATTACAAAGAAACCCCGATTATAAATTTTACTCATTATATCTAACAGTAACTAAGAAACACCCTAGCTTATTTCTATATTTAGGTTAGCCTGTTATAATACCTTTAAAAAGGCTATTTTACAATGCAAAGTCTCTTTAATGATCATGATGCTCAAGCATTTTCAAACTCCCCTTTAGCCATGAGGGTCTATACCTCACGACTTCTTGGACAATCGGCTGATTTGGTTTTACACGGCGGGGGTAACACATCGGTTAAAATCGATGACACGCTGTATGTCAAAGGAAGCGGTTGGAACCTTGAGACCATTGAGGAGGCTGGTTTTTCTCCGGTCGATCTTCAGGTACTTAAAGATATGGCTAAACTTGACGCTCTAAGTGACAGCGATATGGTCAGCCAACAACGAGCCGCTTTACGCAATCCCGAAGCTCCTAATCCTTCTATCGAAGCTATTTTACACGCAATCATCCCTTTTGATTTCGTCGATCATACCCATACCGATGCGGTAGTCACGATCTCAAACACACCAAACGGTGAAGCTATTTTAAAAGAGATCTATGGTCCCAAAATGATCTTTATCGATTATGTGATGC
>JBFHUP010000216.1:0-3784 GCA_041589975.1 Sulfurimonadaceae bacterium
GATCGAAGAGGGATTAGAGATCCTTCAAACGACGGAGTATACACCTAATAAAGCATTTATCGCCTTTTTGGAAGAGATCGGTGAAGAGAAGATTACGGATAAGATGCATGCCTTACAGATCGTGGCCCGTAAAAGTTTTACGGCTGAAAAACTGTGCAAGATGCTGCCTGAGTTCGGAAAGTACAGTGACTATATCTTGGAACAGATCCTTGTGGAAGCAAAATATTTCCGTTATATCCAAAAACAGCAGGCTGATGTGGAGCGTATGAAAAAATGGATTCATATCAAAATCCCTGAAGATCTGGATTTTACCCAAATATCGGGGCTTTCTAAAGAGATTCAAGAGAAATTAACCCAGATTGCACCGCCCACACTGCAGGCTGCTTCACAGATATCGGGTGTGACGCCTGCCGCGATAGAGATTTTACAGATTTATCTCAAAATCAGTCAAAAAAAAGTGACAAAAGCTTCATAAACTATTTTTTAAGCACCATAATCGGTTAAATTTCAGTCTATTTATATTATAATGGGCCGAACCTCTTGTCAAGCGAGATCTGCATCTATCTTGACAAGAGGTTATGACGTTCAAAAGGAAAATTATGGCTGATAAGGGTAGAAGAAATTTTATCGCATGGGGCTTTGGCGGTTTTGCAGCAATTGGTGGGTTAGCAGCGTTGATACCGATGAAAAAAACATGGGACCCACTTCCAAGTGCCCTCTCAAGTGGATTTGTTACTGTAGATATGGCGAGTTTACCAGAGGGAAAACTTAATGTTATTAAGTGGCGTGGTAAACCTGTTTTTGTTATGAAAAAAAGTGCGGATATGCCGGTAGAGACAGACCGTGAGGTAGTGATCGGTGATGCACGTTATCTGGTAGTCATCGGACTGTGTACACACTTAGGGTGTATCCCGGCATTTCGCGAAGGTAAAAAAGATTTTAAATGTGCCTGTCACGGCGGTGAGTTTGACGCTGCAGGTCAAAATACCTTCGGTCCGCCGCCAAAACCATTAGTGATTCCTCCTTTTCAGATCAAGGGTTCTAGCATCGTTTTAGGTGAAGAAGGCCCAGAATACAAAAAAATGCGAATTGCATAGGTTAGGGTAGAGATATGGCAGAGATTAAAAAAGCAGCAAACGTTACAGAGTGGCTTGATCAGCGTCTTGGCATTAAAATGCTGGGTCGTGTTCTAATGACTGAATATTGGATCCCAAAAAATATCAACTTCTTATGGGCTATGGGTGTTATTTTGATGACACTTTTCGCTCTATTGGTGATCTCAGGGATTTTCCTATTAATGTATTACAAGCCGGATATGAATCTGGCATTTGACAGTGTCAACTTTACTATCATGCAAGATGTGGCCTATGGATGGCTCTTTAGACATATTCATGCCGTTGGTGCATCGGTTATTTTCCTAGTTATTTATATCCATATGTTTACGGGAATCTATTACGGGTCGTATAAGCGTGGTCGTGAGATGATCTGGATCTCAGGTGTATTACTGTTTGCCATCTTTTCAGCAGAAGGTTTTTCAGGTTATATGCTTCCATGGGGACAGATGTCTTACTGGGCAGCGTATGTTATTACTGAGATCTTTGGTGGAATCCCGGTCATCGGCGGTGATTTAGTTGTATGGATCCGTGGTAACTTCTATGTGGCAGATGCGACATTGACACGTTTCTTTATGCTTCATGTATTGTTATTGCCACTAGTGATTATGGGACTGATCGGGCTTCACTTTTATGCTTTGCGTTTCCCGCATGTAAACAACTTGACTGGTGAAGAGATTGACTTTGATGCAGAAGCTGAAAAGTATAAGCAAGGATTGAAAAAAGAGTCAAAAGTGATTCCTTTCTGGCCGGTGTTCTTATCCAAAGACCTATTTGTGCTTGGTGCTTTTATGGTCTTTTTCTTTTATTTGGTTTTTTATCATTACGGTTTTGCTATGGATGCAGTTAACTTTGATAAAGCAGATGGTTTGAAAACACCACCGCACATCTATCCAGAGTGGTATTTCCTATGGTCTTATGAAGTGCTTCGCGGATGGTTCTTTAATATTTTTGCACTTTCAGGTAAGGATCTGGGACTGATCGCTTTTGGTATTGCCAATGGAATTCTGTTCTTAATGCCATGGTTGGATCGTTCAAGCAAAGTAGCAGGGGCTAACAGCCGTAAATATTTTGGCATCTGGTTTTGGATCTTTATTGCAGATATGGTAGTACTAACGGTATATGGAAAACTACCACCGACCGGTGCCAATGCATGGGTAGGATTTGTTGCAAGTTTAGTATTCCTCTACCTCTTTATCTTCTTGCCATATGTGACCATTAAAGAGCGTGAAGCCAATGAAGGTAAGGTGCCAAATTTTATTCTTTTAAAAGCAAATGTCCTATTAGTTGCAGTCTCTTCGTTGTTAGTGGTATTGATTTTGGCTTATGAAAATAGTGAAATGGTTACAACAATACTTCAAGCACTCTACTTAAGCGGATATGGTGACTTCATCGGTCTATGTTTTATCGTACAGGTAATTTTAAATATTGCGTTAGTTGTTATGAATCGTAAAGGAGCCAAATAATGAAAGAGTTAAAGATCCTATTACTGATTAGTGCGATTACATTAGTTACCTATTTTGGTATCGAACCTCTTGCTCATAGCATTATGCATCCGCATGTAGAACCTGCAGAGTATAAGTTTAAAGATCTTTCGGATGTTAAAGGTGAGGGTGATATTGAAAGAGGTAAGGTTCTGGTTGGTCAAAACTGTAAACAGTGTCATACAATTAACTCAGTAGGGTATAATCGTATTGCATCTAAAGAGGAGCTAGAACGTATTTATGGTACAGCAAGTAATGTAGAAAAAAACTTTAAAAAGCTGCATAACCGTTATCTTGCTGAACTCTATACATCAGCAGTTCCATTGGACCTCTCTAATGTTGCAACGATTTTTGACGAGAAGTTTTTAAAGAACTTTATTAAGAATCCAGCAAATGCATCTTTTGATTCAACCTATAGACTGCACAAAGAGAAAAAAATGCATTTAGATATGGCAAAAAGTGATAGTGCCCAAGATCAACAAAAGATAAAAGAGACTATAGAAAAGGATATCGCAAGTTTTGTTGCCAAACAAAAAATTGGTATGTACGGTTTTGAATATTTAGGTGATCAAGCTATTAATGATATTGTGGCTTATTTGAAATCAATTGCGAAACCATTAACACCAAAAGAGTCTTTAGAGTTAGCATGTGCTCGTTGTCATGGGGTTGCTTATGCCAAAATTGAGGCAACAACGCCTATTAAACCTTTGGCTAAATATCTAGGGACGGTACCACCGGACCTTTCAATGATGATTCGATCTAAAGGTGCCGATTATTTGAAAGTATTTTTGAATGATCCGCAAAAAGTACTTATAGGTTCTTCTATGCCACGTGTTGGTATCAGTGAAGAGACAGAAAGAAAGATTGTCTCTTATTTAGAGTCTGTTGGTGATTCTAAAAAAGCAGAAAGAGAAGCCTTAGGAATCTGGGTGATTCTATACTTTGTGATTTTCACAATTTTAGCCTACTTATGGAAGCGAAATATCTGGAAAGATATTAAGTAAATCTTCTTGAGTCGATCAAGTATTTCTTTATCGACTCTATTTACTATAGGCTGCAATTCCTTATTGAATACGCCTATAAGCCATCAAAACCACCCAACACCAAACAAATCCAAAAATTCCTCTAAAAAACCATTGACAGCAAAGGTGAATTACACTATAATTCCCGTCCACAAACGATGAGACC
>JBFHUP010000217.1:0-3773 GCA_041589975.1 Sulfurimonadaceae bacterium
CATCTGTATCACATCAAAAAGCTGTCTATAGGTCACATCATCTGCACCTGTAGTTTTACCATGAGACATAATGTCATACCGTTTTTGTGTCACATTGTCATAAAAATAGGAGCACTCTGGGTGTTTTTCAAAATGAATCGAATAATCTATAGGACGGGCATGCACATCCCGACCCTCAACTTTTAAAGTTGTCCCTTCCAGGGTAACATCACCTGCAACTTCGGATATCTTAGTCGATTCCGTAGCCCGTTCGTTACTACGTCGTGTAATTTGAGATACAGAAGAAAGAAGTTTTGAGCCATCTTTTTCCCAATAAGCCCGATCATACTCCATCTCCGAGAGTGAGGTAAATGCCTTAATCTCTTCGCCTGCCGCTTTAGAGGTCATATTAAAAAACATCTCGCTGGGTTCAAAAACTGTAATAGAGTCATCATCCAGCAAGATACGACCATCACCTAAACGAGCCCGCAACTCCTGCTTTTGACCGCCAAACTGTTTTTCTATAAATTTAAGATAATCAAACATCGTTGTGGTGTCGTCAACAGCAAAACTCACACCATTCCCCCCTTCAGGGCCCACCATGTTCCCGTCAATATCAATACCTGACACGACAATCTCGTCTGTGATTGCTGGCATAACATCCCTCACTAACGAATGATCTGTTGCAAAACGCTGTTCATAATCTTTAAGAACTGTAGCAACGGTAAATTGACGTTTATCATATTTACTGTTAGTGGCTGCGACCTTACTATTGACTCTGGCACCTAAATATTCACTGTTGTTGTAAGTCTTGATATCTGCCCCTATTTCAGAAAGCGTATCAAGGTCATCTACTTCTTCATGACTGGAAATCATATGAAAGTCAATCTGACTACTACCTGTTTTACGATCCGTAATCTCAATAAAACCGGCATTATCAATACTAACATCTACAATTTTTGAACGGGGTGTATTTCCAAAGGCTAAACCGATACGATCGAGTACATCTTCCACCTTAGCCGCACCATCCATCTCAAAACGCTGTTTAAATGCAAAACCGTCACTACGTCGTCCACGGATATAAAAATAGGTCGGTTCGTCATTAAATGGATTGGCATCATCATCCCCTACCATATCCCTTACCGTATCATGACGCGTCAGCACAATCTCACGTGATTGCTCAGGTACACCACCTTCAACCATAGGCTGAGGATGCATAGCTGTTTGATTCATCAATTGAATATTGGTCGTAATTTCCCTATGGGTATCTCCGTTGGTTCCCAAAAAGAGTTCTGTTCCCGTTATATTGTAAGGCTGTTCAACATTATCACCGAGTTGAGCTTTTAAGATACCATCATTACCTTGATACTCACCTGCATCATTTATCGGGGGTTTTTCTAACGCTGTCCCTGCAAAAAGATATTTTCCGTCACCCTTAGCGTTGGCTAGGTTTTGTAAATGGTCTTTGTAAGCTCTTAATTCATCACCGATGGCCAATAGCGAACTACTGGCATTGGAATCATTGGCTGCAGCAACAAGCTTTACCTTGAATTTATCCAGTACTTCTTTCATGTCTTTTAGTGTGTTATCTGTATAGTCTGTAAAGCTCACTGCTCTGTTTGCAATATTACGAGCTTGCGTTAAGCCGTTAATATCATTATCAAGACGCATGGTCTGATTAAACTTTTGCGGATCTTCATAACCGAATTCAATACTCTTTCCTGAAGCCAGCTGCTTATTAATACTGTTAAGTTCATGTTGTGTATTACGCACATTCTTATCAAGGTTGTGATAGTAAGAGGATTGAGTGACTCGCATGATACCATCCTTGGCTATAATCTATTAACTCAGTTTTTCGGTTAGCCCCTAAACAGCAAGACATAACCTGCATAACCGCTTCACTATAAATATAAAAGCCATAAAGCAATAACGGTTCCACATCTAAAAAGAGTCCTGAAAGGCTATAAAAAGAGGGATAACCTGTAACAAGAGCCATCGACCGAAACATCAAATTTTTAAATTTCCCCCTTTTTTCTTGATTTTTTTATAAGAAATATGTATGATTGTCAGATACCACATCTAATTAAAAGGACTTTTCGCATGAAAAAAGCAGAGTTTGTAGACAATGTAGCCGCTAAAGCAGGCTTATCTAAAAAAGATAGTGAAGCAGCATTAAATGCTGTTTTAGAGACACTCACAGATGCACTTGTAGCAAAAAAAAGCGTAAGCTTCATCGGTTTCGGTACTTTTAGCACAGCTGCACGTGCCGCTAGAAAAGCAAAAGTTCCTGGTACGGATCGCGTAGTAGATGTAAAAGCTACAACAGCAGTAAAATTCAAAGTTGGAAAAAAACTTAAAGAAGCTGTAGCAAAATAACCCCATTTTCGCCCTTTTGCGGCGAAACCCTCCTTTCTTTTAAGAATTCTCTTGTAAAATTTCAACGTTTCACAAAAACATATATGCCACCGTGGTGAAATTGGTATACACGACGGATTCAAAATCCGTTGCCTTCGGGCGTGCCGGTTCAAGTCCGGCCGGTGGTACCACCCTTCTTTAATAAATACTTTCTCAACATTTTACATTAGATACTCAATTCACTCTTATTGATTAACATCTTGAGCATAAAGTATTATTTTAATATTGATTATCAATGTATTTTAAGAAGCAGACACTATAATTCGCCAAAAAGAAGATTTATGATCAACGAACAAATCATTAAGATTATCTCAACCCACTCCTACTATGCAGAGTATCAGCCTATTATAGAGACTGAAACTCAAAACATCTATGCGTACGAGGCTTTAGCCCGATTTTCACTTGATGAGATGAGACTCTCTCCTAATGAAACCTTTGCTTTATGTCATGAAGACCCTGATACCCTTTTTTTACTTGAGAGTATGGTCAAAAAACATCAACTCAACCATCGCCCCAAAGGCTACAAGCTCTTTATCAATTTAGATCCCGACTCTTTTGTGACTAATAAGTATAAAACATTTTGGATTGATCTCTTTTCCAAACAACAAGATATTGTCGTAGAGATTATTGAAAATTCCGATGATGAGAACATCCATGACATTGAAGCTTTTATTGATTTTTTAAATGAAGAGTTTATCACTTATGCGTTAGATGATTTTTTCCAAGACAACTCTTTGTTTTCGTCGAAACTTTTTATCAATGCTCCTATCATCAAGCTTGACAAGGTGTTTTTAACAAGAATTCGTCAAACTCCTGCTTATAAAGAGTTTTTGCGAGGTATCATAAACTTTTGTCATCATAATCACAAACTGGTTATCTTAGAGGGTGTGGAAACGGCTGAAGATCTGCACTTAGCCAAAGAGCTCAATGTCCCTTATGTCCAAGGTTTTTTGTTTAAAGAGAGATTCATATGCTCTAGCATTGAACTCTATTAATAGCCTTAAAATGATAACTTTGTTAAGATTTAAAAAGCCTCTTTAGAGGAAATAGTGCTTTTGACTTTCAGTGCAATTGCGTCACAATGAACATAACTCTTTTACATCAGGACTCTTAAGCAAGGGGGATCCATGTTACGCAGAAGATTTTTAGGCTTGACACTGATCATTCCTGGGATCCTTCAAGCTGTATCATCCCCAAAAAAGGAAAAGCTTTTGAATTACAAACTCCACAGAAGTTTCGAACGAGGAGAAGCTGAACATGGCTGGCTTCACTCAAAATTTAGTTTTAGTTTTGCAAATTACCACAACCCCGACCGTATGGGCTTTGGTGTCTTACGTGTCATCAATGATGATATCGTCGAGGCAGGTATGGGGTTTCGA
>JBFHUP010000218.1:0-3752 GCA_041589975.1 Sulfurimonadaceae bacterium
ATAAAGATGCTAAGATATTCTTAACACCTGGCGGATCAACTCCAAATATCTGGGTGGATATGAAAAATCCTCAGAAACGGACTACTGCTCAGTAATTAATACGTTAATGGAGCAAAGCTACGCTACCTACGTTCTGGGCTAAAGTCCGATGCAGAAAAGGAGTAAATTCTTTTCTGTTAGCTGAGTTATACCTATGAGGGCATCACAAGAGCTTCACAAGCAGGCTCTCTCCGCTGGCGGCTTTTTAGCTACTTTTAATAATATGGCTATTTGCCGATAGTACCCCTAATACTTTTACAAAGAATTTAACCAATGAAACAAATTATAGATCAGATTGATTGGAAAAAATGTCAAGATTTATTGCCTGTGATTGTCCAAGATAGCAGTTCCAATGAAGTTTTAATGATGGCATATATGAATCAAGAAGCCTTAGAGTTATCACTATCCACCCGTTTTGCCCACTACTATTCCCGTACCAAAGAGCGACTTTGGAAAAAGGGTGAGAGCTCAGGCCATACGCAGAAAATCGAGAGCTTTAACCTTGATTGTGATAATGACACTTTGCTCATTAAGGTAGAACAAGAGGGTGTAGCATGTCATACGGGACGAAAATCTTGCTTTTTTACCAATTTTGAAACAGGTGAAGCAACATCGGATGTCCAAGTCGATACGACAGCGATGTATGGCGTGATTGATCAGCTTTATCATACGATTATGGAAAAAAAGAGTGGGGATCCTGAAAAATCCTATACTGCATCGCTTATTGCCAAAGGTGAAAACAGCTATCTGAAAAAGATTGTTGAAGAATCGGGTGAGTTCTGTTTTGCTATTAAAGATAATGATCGAGAAGAGATTATCTATGAGGCCGCAGATATGGTTTATCATACGATGGTTGCTTTGGCGGATAAAGGTATCTCACCAGATTTGGTTAAAAAAGAGCTGGCCCGCCGTTTTGGCATCGGTGGACTTGAAGAGAAGGCATCTAGGACGAAATAATGGGAAAGATCAAAACAGCCATAATGGATTTTTTTAATACATTGTCTGTTTATGATTATGTCGGCTTTTTTCTTACGCTTTTTCTTTTTTTTCTCTTTTTAATTCTCGCTTTGATACTACGAAGGCGAACACTTCTTGCTTTATCTTTGGTGATTGTAGGTTTTACCTTCTTCTTTGCAGGACCTGTAATGGCCCATCTTTTGGTCAAAAACTCGGTCTTTAAAAGTAAGGCAGAGCTTACCGAAAAGAAGCAACTTTACTATTCTGATACTTTGATCTTGCGAGGTATGTTACACTACGTAGGTAAAAAAAATGCCAATCACTGTGAAATTGATGTCGCTATTTACAAAAAAGGGCCCAATGTTGTGAAAGATTTTGTCTATAGTTTAAAAGCTTTTCGTAAGGGATCAAAACGAATAGATAAAGTGTTTGAACCGGGCGAAAGTGTTGATTTTAAAATCGTGATTGAGCCTTTTAACTATCAAGGGGATTACAATATTACGGTAGATTCGGGGTGTTATAAATGAGTGGTTTTACGTGGTTGCATTGGTTGACTTTTGCTGTGTTAGGCATGGCATTTGTCGGTATGATTACTTTTAGTCTTATGAGACTTAAAGGTCAAGTACAATATGTTACGATTGGCGTAGCTGTTGTATTTGGCTTAATTCTCTCCTATATCAGTTTAATAGCTTTGGATAAAAAGACAAAAAAGTCAACACTTTACAAACTTGAAAATAAAAGAGTCCTTCGTACCGAAGAGATGATCTTTACAGGCTATGTGATTAACAGCGGTTATCACAAGATCGCTAATGTAGAGATGGAAATCAAACTTATCAATCTGGGTAAGGCAACGGGTCGTGTCAGAGGAACGGACTTTTATCGCACCAACAGTCTGTTTGGTGACCTTTTTAAAAGTAAAAGTGATAAACGCAAGTCTCGACCGGGAACGCGTACCTATACCTTTGACATCGCACAAAATTTGGAACCTGAAAAACGGAAAAAGTTTAAAGTACGTTTTAAATTTCCTCCCTATTTCAAAGATGTCGATTTTAGGATAACATTGAAAAATGATTATGCATCTCAAACAGCAAGGTGGTATTAAATATGGATTTAGTCATGGTAATGAAAATTGTCTCTATCGTTGTCGTTGTTCTTTTGTTTCTCTGGTCAGCTCATAAAACGACCAAGTCATTTCGCGGTATGCAGGCATTTATGTATATCATTGCAGAAGTGATTATCTTTGTGGCTTTAGCTTTTGCGGCTCAATGGTCAGTGGCTCAGGCTTTTATCAAGGTGGAGCTTACCCGCTTTCACAATACACCCATACCTTCATCGGAAAAATTGGCGGTTAAAGGGTGTGTCAAAAATATTGGATCCTATAAGGCTTCTGAGGTCGTATTACACGTCAAAGTGATCAATAATGCAGCGAAGGGAATGAAAAAGACGAAAGATGACGGTAGACCTCAGACGCTCTCTTTTAGCACTGTTGTAGCACGTAATCTATCCAAAGGGGTAACAAAATGCTTTAATAAAAGCTTTCCTTACCCACCCTATTTTAGGCTGGCTCATATCAGACGTTATCTTAGTGCCAATTAATAAAGAATATTCTCTGTCTTAAGTCGTTTTCGGATGTGGTCAAACTGCTTGTTCTTGTCTAAAGACCATGCAGGTGCCAATAAGTTGGGATCATTGATACCTGCAGAAATCCTCTGAACGATGACATTCTGTGGCAGTTTTTTAAGAGAGTAGGTCAGCAGTTCGATATAGGTATCTTCATCAATCGGTGTGAAGTCACCTCTGGCATACTCATTGGCTAAGGCTGTCTTTTTCATCACATACAAAGAGTGAAACTTCAATGAGTCAAGATTCCACTCCAAGCTTTTATGAAAGGTTTCGAGCATCATCTCTTTGCTTTCACCAGGAAGCCCATAGATAAGGTGTCCGCAGACATTAAGTCCTGCTTCTTTACTCTTTTTTATCCACTTTTCTACATTAGCCGCATCATGCCCTCTGTTGATACGTTGCAGGGTTTCATCATAGACAGATTGAATGCCATACTCAATCCAGATCTCTTTGGTTTTGTTGAGTTCTGCTAAATAATCAAGTGTCTCTTGCGTGATACTGTCACTGCGTGTACCAATACTCAGACCCACGACATCAGGAAAACTGAGAGCTTTTTCATACAAAGCTTTAAGCGTCTCAAAGGGAGCGTAGGTATTGGTAAAGGATTGAAAATAGACAATAAATTTCTTTGCTCCAAATTTTTTACGCTGTTGATTGCTTAAATTGGTAAACTGCATCTCCAGCTGTTTAAGTTGCAGATCTAAATTCGGGTTGCTTTTGGATTCTAGGTTAAGATAGAACTTTTTGCTATGATCCAGTGGCTGAGCCTTGCCCAGATTGGGACTAAAGGAGTCATTTTCACAAAAAGTACAGCCGCCTACCGCCGTAGTCCCGTCAATATTAGGACAGGTAAAACCAGAAATACTAATAGGTACTTTAAATACACGGGTACCATATTTCTTTTTACTGTAACGACCAAAAGTTAAAATTGTTTTCAAACAAAACTCCAAAAATTACACAGCGTTCTCTTAATGACATCATATCAAGCAAAAGTATACGAGTCTAAAAAGTTTATCTATAATTTATACATTTAAGTTAGCTATCAGAAGAGTTTAACAGGAAGCAAAAAGAATGTAATTCAAAATGACACGAGTGTCATGAGCACCCCAAGGGCATTTCCTCACTTCGTTCAG
>JBFHUP010000219.1:0-3750 GCA_041589975.1 Sulfurimonadaceae bacterium
ATTAAAGGGAGCAGGAAAGGGTTGAGTCACAGGGATCTATTTTGCTATCAAGTATGCCAATGCCAAAGCCCACTATAACCGTTTAGGTGTAAAGCTTAAACGCAATGGGATTATAAGAGAGGCTATTGAGTCTGTTATGAAATTACAACAGGTTGATTTGAGTCTACGGCAGGTGGACTTGGATATCGAAGATGCTACTTCCGAAGTTGCTTTTTTGCAAGATCAGCTTAGCGTAGGTGAGGTCGATGGGGCGACATTAGATAGTGCCTTGATTGCACTGAACAGTGCTAAAATGCGTCGAATCGATCTTCTAAACAGCAAGCAGGAGCTTTTGTACCGGTTTTCTATTGTCTCAGATAAGTCTTATGATGAAATTGTTTTACCTAAATTGACGATGATTGATCAAGAGGCTTATCTAAAAGATAATATCAGTGTCAAACAAAGTCTCAGCAAAAACAGCGAGAATCGTTATTGGAAAAATGTGATTATTTCCCAATATCTTCCGGCTTTGAACGTGCAGTTTAATTATAATGCCCAAGAGAGTATCAATCAGAGATTTTCAGATGCTTTTGCACCCTTTGACAATAAGAGTTCCTATACCAGTTACGGGTTTAGTCTGAGTATGCCGCTGTTTGATGTCAACATGCTTAAAAGTGTGGAAAGTGCCAAGGTTGACTACCTTAAAAGCACAATCAGTATCAATCAAGTAAAAGCCGATGAGAAACGTTTTTATCAAACCAAGCTTTCAAAAGTGCGTGCTTTGGATACCAAAAGAGCGTTGTGTGAGCGTAATTTTAAACTTTATGGAAAAGTTTTTCAAAGCATCCAGAATAGTTTTAACAGCGGTGATGCGACACAACTGGAGCTGCAAAAAAGCAGACATCAGTGGCAGATTAAAGAGATGGAGATCCAAAAGGTCTATTTAGATCAGCAAATAGAGCTTTTGGCTCTTTATGAAAAATTACAAGAGAGTTAAATGAAGTTTAGTGACTATATGAATGATTGGCTTTATGGCGAACGAGGTTATTACAGCGAGTATCATGCAATCGGTAAAGAGGGTGACTTTTATACGGCTGTAAGTTCAACCAAGTTTTTTGGAGGAGCCATAGCTAATTATTTGATCAAACGTATCAAAGAGGGTCATGTAGCTAAAAATGCGACGGTATGCGAGATCGGAGCTCATCACGGTTATCTTATGGCAGATATGATAGAGTTTATCTACACTTTGGCCCCAGAACTTTTAGAGACGCTCAAATTTACCATAGTTGAGCGTTTTGAACATCTGCAGCATAAGCAGGCCAATTATCTCAAAGAAGCTTTTGGCGATGCTGTAAAAGTTGATATCATTACATCGTTAGATGAACTGCGTGTTGATGATGCTTTTTTTGTAGCCAACGAGATCTTTGATGCCTTTGGATGTGATCTGATTAAAGATGGTAAAACGGCCACCGTGACAGATCATAAAATCAGCTTTGAGGGCGAGGATGCAGAAGTTTTAGCCATTGCCGAAAAATATGGCCAGATCGGTGGTGAGATCGGCAGAGGGTATGAGGTCTTTGCTTTGGAGATGGCAAATGCAGCTAAAAGAAGTGAGTTCATCACCTTTGATTATGGGGATGTAACCATCAGAAATGATTTTTCGTGCCGTATTTATGACAAACATGAAGTTTATCCTCTGTTTGATGAGAAAATCACATTGAGCGAGGCCTTTGCTAATACCGATATCACCTATGATGTCAACTTTTTGCATGTTTCGGATGCTTATAAGGAAGCGGGCTTTAAAGAGATCGATTATGGTACACAGCTTAAGGCTATGATAGACTTTGGGCTTTTAGAACTTTTAGAAATTTTACAAAAAAATGTTTCAGATGAGAGCTATATCGTTGAAGTGGGTAAGGTCAAGACGATTATTGATCCTACTATCATGGGCGAACGCTTTAAGATGATACATTTTAAAAAGGAGTAACATGAAACTTTTACTACTTTTCGTTATAACCGTGACAATGCTTTGGGGCGGAGGATTTCAGCCTATACATGATGCCGTTATGTTCCAAAGATTTGATGAAGTTAAATCGATGATTGAAGATGATGGCGTGGATGTGATGACGCGTACCGGTTCCGGTTTGACCCCGCTTCATGTCGCGATTAAAGTGAAGGCTTTGGATATTGCCCAATATCTTTTAGATCAAGATGCAGATATTGACGCTCGTGATAAAAATGGTTATACTCCCTTACATCTAGCTGTAAAGAAAAAACGTATCTTTTTAGTGCGTTTTTTAGTGGCTGCCGGAGCTAAGTTAAATGTTAAAAACAAGTACGGCATTACACCTTTGCATCAGGCGGCATTTAGCGGTGAACTGGACATTGTGGAGTATTTGATTAATCGAGGGGCTAATCCTTTGGCAAAAAATATCAATGGATCCACCCCTTATGATCTGGCTAAAGCGAAAAAAAATGATCATATCACATCTTTTTTAGAATACTATAATGGAGAATAAGATGAAACTTATTGTTAATGGAGAAAACATCGAGATTGAAACGGGTGCAAGTTTAGTTGATATCATGAAGCATCTCAATATCGAAGGACAAGTTATGGCGGCTGCTGTTAATATGGAAGTGGTTAAGCAAGACACTTGGGCAGATTTTAAGCCTGCTGAGGGTGATAAAGTAGAGATGTTACAGTTTGTTGGAGGAGGGTGATATGTTTGATCGCGATATTATTGATGAAGAGGTACCTTACGACGGTAAGGTGATGATGTGTGAGACGGATCTGAAAGGAAATATTCTTTTTGTCAATCGCCGTTTTACTGAAAATCTCGGTTTTACCAAAGATGAGGTAGCGACACAAACCTTTGAAGTTATCCGTCATCCTGATCTTCCTAAAGAGATGCTGGGCAAAATGTGGACGGCATTGGAACAACGAGAGAAGTGGAAAGGGTATGTTAAGCTTTGGACAAAAGAGGGTAAGTATCTTTGGGCCTCTGTCTATTTTACGCCTACTATAGATGAAAACGGCAAGCATACAGGCTATACAGCTGCTTTTGGTGAAGCTGAACGTTCTATGGTCGATCAGATGACCCAATGTTATGCCAAGGTAAAAGAAGATCCAAGCAGATTGGATGAATTGGTTGATAAAGATATCAAAAATTTTGCAAGCTAAGATCGAAATCATCTTCGAAAACGAGGCGTTTGTTGTCGTTAACAAACCCCAAGATCTTAACTTTCACTCTGAAGATGGCGAGCCCGGTTTGGTTGCATTGGTAACACAGCAGTTGGGGCTTGATCAGCTATTTTCGGTACATCGATTGGATAAGATGACCTCCGGATTACTTCTTTTGGCTAAAAGCAGTGCGGTGGCCAATGCATTGGCGACACTCTTTGAACAACGCCTTATTGAAAAGTTTTATCTCGCTATATCACTACGCAAACCTAAGAAAAAACAGGGCTGGGTGAAAGGTGATATGGCTGCTTCACGACGGGGGAGTTACAAACTCCTTAAAAGCATGGATAGCCCTACAATTACACAGTTTAAAAGTGTCGCACTGCGTACCCATGAACGTCTTTTTCTTATCAAGCCTCATACGGGGAAAACCCATCAGATACGGGTAGCGTTAAAGAGTTTGGGTTCACCGGTTGCGGGTGACACACGTTATGCCAATAGTGAAGAGGCTGTAAAAGAGGACCGCGGTTATCTGCATGCCTATGCATTACGATTTACACTGCATGAGCAAACTTACAGCTTTGTGTTGC
>JBFHUP010000220.1:0-3743 GCA_041589975.1 Sulfurimonadaceae bacterium
AGAACTTGATGAGGTAGATGTATAAATGGTATTTATTGAAGATGTAGCAGCGATTGAAGTTATGGATAGCCGTGGTAATCCAACGGTAAAAGCAACAGTAACACTAAGTGACTGAACAGTAGAGAGTGCGATTGTACCAAGTGGTGCAAGTACAGGTAAACGTGAAGCCTTAGAGCTTCGTGATGGTGATGACCGTTATATGGGTAAAGGCGTTTTAAAAGCAGTTTCTCATGTGAACAATGAGATCGCTGATGCATTAATGGGTCACTCTCCATTTAATCAAGCCGTTGTTGATGCAACGATGAAAGAGCTTGATGGTACTGATAACTACAGTAACTTAGGTGCCAATGCAGTACTTGGTGTTTCTATGGCTGTAGCACGTGCAGCGGCTGTAAGCCTTAAGATGCCGTTATATAGATACTTAGGTGGTGCAAATGCTATGGTTATGCCAGTACCGATGTTAAATATCATCAACGGTGGTTCTCATGCAGATAACTCTGTAGATTTTCAAGAATATATGATCATGCCAGTGGGTTTTGAGGACTTTGCTGAATCACTCCGTGCAAGTGCTGAAGTATATCACAACCTCAAAAAGATCCTAAAAGATGCAAATCATAATACTGCATTAGGTGATGAGGGTGGTTTTGCACCGGATCTTTCTTCTAATGAAGAGCCCATTCAGGTCATCATGCAGGCGATTGAAAAAGCGGGTTATAAAGCTGGTGAGCAGATCGCTATCGCTTTAGATGTTGCAGCTTCTGAATTGGTTGTTGATGGTGGTTACCGCTTAGATTCTGAAAACAGAACGCTAACAAGTGAAGAGCTTGTTAATTATTATGCTGATCTATGTTCTAAATATCCAATCGTTTCTATCGAAGATGGTTTGAGTGAAGATGACTGGGATGGATGGAAAGTATTAACAGATAAAATCGGAGATAAAGTACAACTGGTCGGAGATGACCTGTTTGTAACCAATGCGTCTATTTTAGCAGAAGGTATCGCAAAAGATACAGCGAATTCGATTTTAATTAAGCCAAATCAGATCGGTTCGGTTTCTGAGACGATGCAGACAGTTCGTTTAGCACAGCGTAACGGTTATACCTGTGTGATGAGTCACCGTTCGGGTGAAAGCGAAGATGCATTTATCGCTGATTTTGCAGTGGCTCTTAATTGTGGTGAGATCAAAACGGGTTCAACAGCTCGTGGTGAAAGAACTGCTAAATATAACCGCCTTTTAGAGATCGAAAATGAGATTGTTTACGGCGAATATCTGGGTGGAACAATTTTCGCATAGATATGAGTGAGCAAGAGGAGCTTTTATCTGATGAGACCTCTTTAAGCTGGTCTGAGAAATATCTTGGGCTGAGTCTAAAAAAGATCATCGTTATAGCCGTTCTTGTTATTGTCATAGGGATCTATTTGGGTAATCTCTTTTTTGGGAAAAACTCGCTGGATGCCTTATGGCATCTGCAAGAGTATGAACAGAGTCTGGCAAGCGAAGTTAAGCAACTCAAAAATGAAAATGCTCTGATGCAAAAAGAGTATTTTGAGCTCAAAGAGATCACAACAAGCGAATAGGTGGGCTTATGAAAATATTTTTTATCTTAGTAACCCTTATGCTCTCTTTGATCGCTCGTGATAATCCCTTTAGTGATGTTGTTACCAAAGAGAGTTTTCCTGTATCTACAAATATCCCTAAACAGCATCAAGATTTGACACTGGAACGTTTTCGTCTGCCTAACAGTGCCCGTGTTGTTAAAAAAGTGATTATTGAGTATCAAAATCTCGACGGTTCCATTGATAAGCTCTCAGCAGATATCGACAAAGCTGTTGACTGGCACATGCCGTTGGTTTTAACGCACAATAAATATATTCCCGAAAGCGGGCGTTTTGTTATGGCAGTCAAATTGCCTTTTATTGCTTTTTCTACAAAAGCTAAAAGCATGAAAGTTGAAACCGCCGATCAACTTTTACGTCATTTTATGTTGCCTCGACCCCATCGTATTGTCTTAGACTTTAAGGGAAGCTCCAAGTTCCTTGCTAAAAAATATACAAAGCTTACTAAGCCTTTTAGTAAAATTCGCTTAGGTAATCATAGTGGCTATTACCGCGTTGTTATAGAACTTGATGGTCAATATGAGTATCAAGAAAAAAGAATCAAAAATGGCATCATCCTTACCGTCAGATAAAATCATACTTACTGGATTTATGGGATGCGGCAAGAGTTATTTCTCCCAAAGGCTGGCTGAGGCCCTAAAACTGCCTTTATATGATACAGACAGTCTGATAGAAGCCAAAGAGGGGATCTCTATAACAGAGATTTTTTCTCGTTATGATGAGAGCTATTTTCGTACTTTGGAAGCTGAGATTGCATTTGATATTCAAAAAAGCAGTCAGGCAGCAGTTTATGCCACGGGTGGCGGTTTTCCTATTTTTTATCATGATATTTTAGAGATCGGAACAGTGATCTATATGGATATTCCTTTTAAACAGATTGTTGCTCGTATGAGTACTGAAGATATTAAAAAGCGTCCATTATTTCAAGATTTAGATCAGGCTTTAGCTCTTTATAATAGTCGTTTAGAGCTTTACAAGAAGCGTTCTCATCTGCAAATCGATGCAACACAAAGTATCGAACAGATGGTTCAATGCGTGCAATCTTTTCTACATACACGTTAGGTAATCTTATTTTGCAAGGCCTTTGCAGCTAGAACCTCAGAGTTGTTATATACTTAGACTTTAGTTTCTTAATAATCAATGGGTTTAAAGATTTTTGAACCTGCTAGATGAAAATTTTTAAGGATATATCATGCTTATTTTTCGTTTGATGGTATTTTTTATATGCACTATCTCTGCTGGCTATGCAACTATGAAGTTTGCGTCAAGTAAGGAGTGTAAAAGTTGTCACACAGTTATCTATAATGAGTTTGTAGCTTCTATGCACTTTAAGGCAACACCTTCAAAAGACCCGATTCATAAAGCGGTATGGGATCGGCACCCTAAAAATACAAAAGCTCAAAAGTATGTGTGCGGTAAATGTCATACGCCTGCAGCAGATAATTTAGAAGCTATGTTAGGTAAAGGTAAAGCTTTCCAAAATGTTACGGCTCTTGCTGATGCCAATAATCCTAGCCACGAAGAGGCAATCTCTTGTGCCTATTGTCATAGAATTGAATCAATTGAGCATGGCACATACTCCAACAACAATATCATCTCTAAAAAAGAGAAACACTATTTTGGTAGCATGAAAGATGCAGTAGCCTCAAGTTTCCATACCATCTCAACGGATAATGAGAGTTTCAAAAATGGTAATAACTGTATGGGGTGCCACTCTCATAATAGGAACAAAGCAGGTCTGAATCTCTGTACGACTCATGGCAATAATAAGAGTGATAAAACAACCTGTATTTCATGTCATATGCCTAAGGTTAAAGGAAGTGTCTCAAATCTCAGAGCGACACAGACACACGCTTTTCATGGATTTCCAGGAGCACACTCACATCAGGAGATGTTAGCTGACTATATAGATATTGAAGTGACTGAAAAGGCAAAAGGTTTTGAGGTCATCGTTAACAATAAAGCTCCACATGCTTTGCTGCTGCATCCACTCAGAGTTGCAAAGCTATTTGTTGAGATTGAACGTCAAGATAAAAAGATAAGCATAAAACCTCATACTTTTGTTCGCATTATTGGCAAAGATGGAAAAGCTAGCCCGCCATGGCTTGCAGATATGGTTGTTAAAG
>JBFHUP010000221.1:0-3701 GCA_041589975.1 Sulfurimonadaceae bacterium
AAAAAAGTACGCTTACGCTGTATCGAAAATGCCGAAGTGGTGGTTAATGATAAATTTAATTACGACAAACATGTCACCAAAGTGACAGATCTGTTTAGAAAGCTTTTACAAGCTTAGTTCTTCTCATTTTGAGCAAGTTCTAACATGATGACATACTTCATGTAGGCATTATACGCAGAGGCAAAAGCAACATGCCACTCATGAATACCGCCCAAGATTCCCTTTTTGATAATCAAGCCTTTAAAAAAAGCCCCCAGACCATGGGTGAAAGGATCATACCAAGAAGCCCGTTTACCCTCAGCATACCGCACCTTGGCAAGATTAACCGCAAAACGATCGGCTTTACGAACCAGCATCCCAAAATCTTCAAAAGAGTAGTGCAGCATATGGACATCAAGCTTTTTATAGTTTTTAGTCTGAACGGCTCCATGTTCACCTTCGGTGTTGTAACCACATTTGCGTTTATCATAAAGTCTGACAACACTATCTGGATACCACTGTTTGATAAACTTTTTGCCAATAAAACTTTTGCGTCTGAATGAGTATCCTTCATAAGGAGAGTTTTCCAAATCTAAAGTATCAAAAATAGCTAAGGCATCTTCATCAAGGATCTCATCGGCATCGATACTTAAAATCCAATTATAGGTACAAAACTGCTCACAAAAGGCTTTTTGACCGCCATCACCTAAATACTTTTGAGCAATCACTTTAGCCCCAAGGGATTCGGCAATCTCTACTGTCTTATCGCTGCTAAGTGAATCAACAACTATAACTTCATCACACACTTTTTGGACATTTTTAATCACATCTGCGATACGTTTCTCTTCATTGAGTGTGATAATGGTTGCGGAAATTTTTTCGCTCATCTAGGCATCCTCTTGCACTAATTTTTGTAAATCTTTTTTGACCTGTTCAAACATCTCTTGACGTTTGACTTTATCTAACGGAATCATATAGTTATGCTGTAGCGTTTCATCACCGATACTTTTCCACCGTTTCGCTGAAGCAAAGAGTGTATCGGCAAAAAAGGTCATCGTCTGAGTCCCTACCGCTGAGGCAATATGAAAAGTACCCGTGGAAGTACTTACGAAAAGTTTGAAACTAGCAATCAGTTTAGCAAAATCTGCCACACTGCCTTGGGACTCATAGATCGTTGCTTTTAGATCCCCTTTGGAAGCTTTGAACGTTTCTAAAAAGGTCTCATCACCCGGTCCAAAGGTAAAGACAATATCGATACTCTCATTTTCTATGGTTTTAGCTAAAGCAATATACTCCGCTACATTCCAGTTTGCATCGGAAGATCCGCCAAAACCACAATGAAAAGCCACCACATCTTTGGTAACACCCGTCGTTTGTTTAAACTCTGTATAGACTTTTTCCAGCTCGTTGTGATCAAACTGTAAGAGTGGCTGAGGATAGGAAAGATCGATATCCTCAAAGGCTGCTTGAACCAGCTGCATGTTGTACTCAAACTCTGCCATTTTAACTTCAGATCGACGCTGTTTGATACGACGGTTGTAAAAGATCTGAGCGATCTTAGTGGCTGGTGCAAAACGTCGGGGAATGCGGGCTAAAAACTGTGCTATCGCTACACGGGTATTGGAAAACAGAGTAATGGAGAGGTCAAACTGCTTAGGCTTGATAAAAGCCGCTAGTTCTTTAGCTTTTTGCCCCTCATCGATGATGACCTCATCGATAAAGTCACACGCTAAAGCTACACTCTCATTTAAAGGAGCGATAAGTACAGCCAGATGACAATCAGGGAGATGTTTTTTTATTATATAGAGACTGGGAAGTGCCGTAATAAAATCACCCAACTTATCATTTCTGACGACCAAAATCTTCATGCATGCCCTATTTTCTATTATTTTTGTATAATTATACAGACAAAACAAGGATCTATTATTAAAGCCAAACCTTTTAGGTGGGATTCTCACTCCGATCAGCCCTATGTCATCATGAGTAAAGCTTACAAACGCAACCGCCGTCTCAAATCGATCGGAAGTATGCTTTATATGCTTTTGATATCGTTGCTTGTACTGCCACTCGCTTTTGTCATGCAAAAACTGTGGAGAAAACCGTCAATCGATCCTTCTAGCTTTTTTGGCATGAGTGTCAATTATGACAAAGCACCACAACAAACTTTAGCTTTTATTCAAGAGCTTGGCGTTAAAAATCTGCTCATACGTTTTCGCATGGATGAGATCAGTCAACTTGATGACTTTGTTACGTGGCTTAAGCAGTTTAAAGAATATGACATCATCATCAACCTGATTCAAAACCCTAATCTTCAGCATCAGGAGCTTTCTCATAACTTTGAAACCATCCTTACCGCACTCTACCCCTTAACCCATAGATTTCAAATCGGTACGACGATCAATCGTTCGAAATGGGGTTTTTATTCTGTTCATGAGTATTTGAGGTTTTTCAGACACGCTCATAAACTGCGGAAAAAGTTTTCGGGCATTGAGCTTTACGGACCTTCGGTGATTGATTTTGAATACCACTACACAACACAAGCCCTCTTTAATCCCTTTACATTACGTTATGATGGATGCAGTAGCCTGCTTTATGTCGATCGGACAATTACCCCGGAAAATAAGCAATTTGGGTTTAACCTTATAGGCAAGATCGATCTTCTTTACTCCCTAGTCAAGCTTTCACCCAAAACTCAAAATCGTATCCTTATTACAGAAACAAACTGGCCCATCAAAGGTTCAGGCGAATATGCTCCGACAAGTGATCTGGAGTGTGTGACAGAAGAAGATTTTGCCAACTATATGGTTCGTTATTATCTCTTGGCACTGGGTAGTTCTAAAGTGGAAAGTGTTTATTGGCATCAGATGATTGCTGTAGGATTCGGACTGATCAATCCTCTCAAAGATTTTGAAAAACGCAGTGCTTTTGATGCTTTTAAAACGATGTATACCGAACTTCATAATGCAACGGATATCAAACTTTTACAACATCAGGATTATTTTGAATTACAATACCGTAACGCTTCGCACGAAGCCAAACTGTTATGGACCAACAATATTGATGTCCATTATGAAGTGGATGACGTTGTGAGCTATCTCACTAGAGATGGGAAAAAGCAAACAGCTACCCATCTAACACTGACCGGTAAACCTATCTATCTTATGACTAAAGAGTTGACATGAAGATCTTAATTATCTTACCTAATTGGCTGGGTGATGCCATTATGGCAACCCCGACTATCGAAGCCTTAGCCAATCATTCTCCCCAAGCTAAATTTACTTTTATTGGTTCTTATGTCGCCATTGAGGCTTTAAAACATCATCCAGAGTGTGAAAAAGCTATCGTTGATGAGACTAAAAAAGCGAGTTCAAGACTTTTGGCTACTAAGAAACTCGCACAATCACTGGGAAGTTTTGATCTCGCCTTTACCTTTAGAAAAAATATCTTTGCTTCCTTGCTTTTAAAGTGGACCAAGACCCCCGTACGTGTTGGTCGCAAGACTTGGTTTAACCGCTTTCTGCTTACAAGATCTGTTAATTTTATCAATAATCAGCATCTGGTTCTTAACTATTTTCAATTTTTGAATGGACTTATTGATGTAAGTATAAAAGCTGACAAACTTAGACTTTATATCAAACCAGAGAAATTTGCCAAACCAATGCTGGGTATCAATCCCGGTGCGACGTATGGTTCAGCCAAACGGTGGTACCCTAAAGAGTTTG
>JBFHUP010000222.1:0-3701 GCA_041589975.1 Sulfurimonadaceae bacterium
GACTGCTTCAAATCCACCGACAATCAAACGTTTCAGATAAAGTTCGGGAGCAATACGCAGGTATCTGTCAATACCTAGGGCATTGTGGTGGGTTACAAAAGGTTTGGCATTGGCACCACCGGCAATAGGATGCATCATAGGGGTCTCTACCTCTAAAAAACCTTTTTCTTCAAAGAAGTGACGAATCAAAGAGATTACTTTTGAGCGGATATGAAATGTTTTACGCACTTCTGCATTCATAATGAGGTCTAAATAGCGTTGTCTGTAACGGAGCTCTTTATCTTGAATACCATGAAATTTCTCCGGTAGCGGAGCGATAGCTTTGGTTAAAAATTTAAGATCTTTGACATTCAGAGATAATTCACCATGTTGTGTGACAAAAGGAAAACCGGTAACTTCAATAATATCACCTACTTCGATCAGTTTTTTTACATTGTTGTAAAAACCTTCAGGCATGTTGTCACGGGCAAAATAGATCTGTAGCAGACCGCTTTCATCTTCAATCTTTAAAAAACTGGCTTTCCCCATAAGACGGTAAAGTTTAATACGTCCTGCTACCGTATAACTTCGGTTCTCAGCACGCTTCTCTTCCATTGTTGAGACATCTGAGTTGACATTCAGAAACTTCTCTATGGTTGTATTTCTTTTGGAATCATTACTGTATGGGTTGAGCCCAAGTTCTTTTAGCTTTTCAGCTTTTTCAATGCGTTGTTGAATATATTGATTTTCAAACATTAATAAATAGTTACCTTTTTAGTTTTGTTGACATGCTTGACATGTTCCGTAAATTTGCATGGTATGCGTAGAGATTTTAAACTTGAATTTCTTTGCAACCTCTTCTTGAAGACGTTCAATATCCTCATCCACAAACTCAAAAATAGTACCGCACTTGGTGCAGATCATATGATCGTGATGGTGCTTATTGTCAAGTTCATACTTTTTACCTGCGGCACCAAACGAGATTGATGTAACCATTTTTGAATCCTCAAGCAAAGTAAGGGTCCGGTACACAGTTGCGATACCTATTTTGATATCTGGGAACTTTTGTTGAATCAGATCATGCAGTGACTCGGGTGTGAGATGTTCATCATTGTTGTAGAGACACTCAAGTATGATTTCACGCTGTTTTGTATATTTGAGGTTGTTTCTTTTAAGTAACTCAGTGAATTCAACAAGAAGCTTTTCATAACTGATTGTTGGTTGGGATAAACTTGTGCCTGTGCTCATTGGGTTTTCCTTTATTGTTCAGTGAGTTCATCAAGTAATGAATCGACTTGATCGCCTGCTTCTTCTTCGAATTTATCTTTGATCGAATCGGGATCTACCTGAATAACAACACTACCTACAGCATAAAAAAGAGGGTAGAGTAAACTTTTTTCAAAGGTAGGGTCCAAACTCTTTTTAATAATATTGATGCTTGATAACGCGTAAATAATGACGGCAAAGATAAAAAATATTTTTCCTGCTCCCAAGATAAAACCGAAGATTCTATCTAAAGGGCCCAGACCGCTTTTAATACTGAGTTTGGAAAAAAGTTGTCCTACATAAGTCATGATAAGCCAAAAAAGGCCAAAAATCAGGATAAAGCCGGTAAAGGCAATAGCTGATTCATTTTGAAAATGAAAAATAAGGTCATCAATCCACATGCCCAGCTTCGGTCCCACATGGGAACCGATAAAGATACCTCCGACAATACCCGCCATGCCGAAGAACTCTTTAAAAAAGCCGTTGATAATCCCCTTGAGACCTAACAGAAGTATCAGTGTCGCAGCAGTAAGATCGAGATAACTAATACTATCCATTGTAGGGGCTAATCCATTAAAAATATTATTAAAGCCTGATTATATCCACAAAAAGCATAAAGAATGCTTTTGTGGGTCAAAAAGGATATTTCTGAAGCTTGAAGTGTTAATTTTCTAAATATTTTTTAGCTTTTAAGATCTTTTGCATCTCGATAGTCGCACGTTGCTCTTGAGATATAAAGTGTTCTATGGCTTGCTCTATAAGATAGGAGGCTTGAATCATATCAACTTCAGATTCAAATTGGGGGAGGGTGTCGATGAGAGCGACTAACTGCTTCTCATCACTTTTAATTAAAGCTATTTTAAAAGCTTCCAACCAGGACATTAGGCTTGTACTTCTCTCCAAGCATCTAAAAGTCCACGAACAACATTGTTTACTTGATCAATAATCTCGCTGCTTTCTGTCATGTTGGCTTGTGTGATCTGTTCAAGCTGATAGGCATACAGACCTTCAAGATACTCTGATGTCGTACCCTCTTCATCATGATTTAAAGAATTCATCAGTTCTGTGAAAATCGCTGCAGAACGATTAAGCCAATAGACACGTTTTTCAATATCTCCTTCGATTAAGGCTTTTTTTGCCTGAGTATTAAAACGGAGGATACCTTCATACAGCATTTCAATTAAACGATGCGGTGATTCTACCTGGACATTGTTTTGATTGTAAGCATTTAACGCAAGGTTGTTTCTCATAAAGTTTCTCCCTGATCAAGCTCTATCTGCTGGCTTGAGACTGTTTAATCTGCATATCAACGGCCCCGAAACCTTTTTCCAGTTTACCGATAGCGGAACCCGCTGCCGCAAACTGA
The DNA here is from genome assembly GCA_041589975.1 of Sulfurimonadaceae bacterium. Classification (GTDB taxonomy): domain Bacteria; phylum Campylobacterota; class Campylobacteria; order Campylobacterales; family Sulfurimonadaceae; genus JBFEYF01. The sequence goes on from JBFHUP010000222.1 coordinate 2,612, forward strand.
TTTTGCATGGTTTCGTAACGATCATCCAAACGTTTGATCGCAGTCTCTTTTTCATCTTTGGTACGCTTAAGCTGCGTTTCCAATGATTTTTCAAAGTTGACAACGGTGCCGTCTGCACTATTAACTAAATCGTCCATAACTTCATTTAGTTTATAGAAAAGTCCATCTTCTAATAAATCTCTTCCGTTTCTTGTCTCTTTTTTACCTTGTAGCAATTCTTGAACCAGTTTCGGGTCATCAAGAAGAGCTTTTTCAAAAGCAAAAGAGTCAAACTCTAACTGCCCTTGACGGTTAAAAGCTACGCCGGCGTTTGCAATGGATTCTCCATTGGGTCCCACCGCTCTTAAGACGTTGTTGATTCTGCTGCGAACACCGTTGATGGTGTTTTCGCCTAAGAAGATACCTACCTCATTGGCATCAGGGTCATATTTGGTCATATTGTCTACTTCTGCCATAACCTGATTGTAGTTATTGACAAAGGATTGCATGTTTTCTACGATCTGCTTAGTATCTTGGCCGATTTTGATATTGACACGTTTGTTTTCACCGGTAACTTCTTCAAGTGTAAAAGAGAGTCCCATGACCATGTCATCTACTTCATTGCTTTCACGTGTGATTTCAGCACCGTTAAATATAAAGTGGGCATTTTGCGGTTCCTGCACGACATTGTAAAGTTCTACATTAAGCTTGCTGGCTTCAACAGGGACATTTTCCACCACTTCAACATCTTCCGAAGTGTACTCTGGAGGTAAAGCACCATCTTTGGCAGGGTAGTGATCCTTATCAAGCGGTTCACCCGTGTAAGGACTGTACTTTTGAGGTACCGGAGCTCCTGTTAAAGCATCTGTTTTTTCAGTCAACAAAAAATCAGCCGGTGGTGTAAACCCTTCCGGTAGCGGTTTTCCGGTGTAAGGATCATAGCCAAGTTTAAGTGCTGTAGAGATGGTCTCTGTTGTCGTTTCAGGTCTCGTGGTTGCTTCGGTTCCTTGAATGAGTTCAATTTTATTGTTTTCACCCGTTTCTACGGTTCTTAAAACCAAACGAAACTCTTTAGGTCCTGTTTGAAGAATCGAAGCGGTTACATCATGCC
>JBFHUP010000223.1:0-3699 GCA_041589975.1 Sulfurimonadaceae bacterium
ATTCACTGTGACAGTTACTGTTGGAGTTTTGAGTGAAAAAACAATATTACAAAGGTATAGTAAAACATGGAAAATGTAGATACTAAAGAAAACCAGAACGTAGATCATGGTTCTGCAGCATTTAGAAAGGAATATCTTGGTCGTGACCTTTCTGCTGGTGTGATTACGGCAACTATGGCAATCCCATTATCCATCGGTATTGCCTTGATGTCGGATTATCCAATTCAAACAGGACTTGCAACGGTTGCGTTTGCAGCATTTGTAGCGTTCTTTTTTGCCATGTTTCGTCCAGGTAACTATATTGGTGCACCGGGTATTGCAGCTGGTCTAGCTCCGATTCTTGCGATGGGTGTTGCCAAGTTTGGTATGCACAATATGGCATTTATCATTTTTATGACAGCAACTTTTCAGGCAATTATTTGGAAATTTAACTGGCAACGTTATCTTCTTAAAGCGGTTCCGGGATATTTGGTAGAAGGTCTGTTAGCTGGTATCGGTTTAAAGATTGCTCTTAAATTTTTACCTTTTTTATGGATGTTACCAGCTGGTGTGGCTATTGAGGGAGACTTCTTTAGTGATGCTCGTTTTCAAATTATCGGTCTTTCTATCGTAGGAACGATCATGTTTCTTGTCCTATTTAAAAAGTTTAAAGATACAAAACCGGCACTGCCATACTTTACACTTATCGTGTTTGGTATCGTAGTCGCTATGTTTGTTGATGTAAAGATGCTGACAGTCGCAGATGTTGACTTCACACTTGCTTTACCGATTCCTGATTTTGATTCAGCGGGATTATGGCTTTATGCGATTTTCTTTGCTTTGATGCTCTCTATTGTTGATGTTATCGAACAAGTTATGAGTAATGCAGCGATTGAAAAGATCGATCCATTAAACCGTCCATCAAACTCTAACAACTCACTGTTAGCGATTTGGGTTTCAAACATGGGTGCAAGTTTCTTTGGCGGTATGACAAACCTTGACGGTCTGGCGAAATCATCGACTAACCGTCTGGCAGGTGCTTATACAAAACTTTCTGTACTTGTTATTGGTGTTTTAATTACATTCTTTGTATTTAACTCAGACTATTTACACTATTTACCGTACTTTGCCTTAGCGATCATTATGACTTTTGTTGGTATTAAAATGTTCTTAGGTCTATTACACATCGCTCAGTTTGGACCATATGCAGTACTACTTGCAACGGTATGTGCTGGTTTAGTATTTAAAGTTGGTATTTTTGAAGGTCTACTTATTGTACTAGCTATTCATGCTATCATCAGTTATGTTATCTTTTCAGAGATTGACAATATGCCTGTTGGAACAATCGTAAGCAAATACTTCCAGAAATTTAAAGATGACGATCAGGAACTGAACTAATTTCTTGATCCTCTTTAGCTTCCACAATTGTTGTGGAAGTCTAGTAAAACCTACCGCATCAATCTTTTTACATTACAAAATCAATCACCGCATTAATATTTAATACTTACATAAAAACTGATGTCAAATTTTCCATCTTCACTGAGAAAGTGGTTTTTACGATGTATGGCATAAGAGGGTTTGGTTGTGGTCTCATAATCACTTTGAGGTAACCATTCATGAAAGATGTACTGTACCAGTTTTAAAATATCCCCATAGACACCTTGTAGATCGAACTTGGCATAGATCCCTTCCGATATCTCAAACTGTGGCAGGCGGGAGTGTTCGATCTGTGTGTCTTGGGTTATCAAACAGGCGATATATTGGCACTGGTTATGGGGTGTGATACTAGGATTATCATGATACAGACCCACCTCTTGAAACTGTGTAATACCATGGGTGAGTTTCCAGGTATGAAGTTTTTGCCAGGTCTGCTTCATGCTTTTGTTGTACCCGTGATGCCGAATATAATAAGCCTGCATTCTTGGCATCTGTACGATCTCGGGAATAATCTCACTAAAGTCAATTCCCGAACCGCTTTTCCCATATTCGGAGTGTACGAAAAGGCTCTCAGAATAGGCTTTGTAGGCACCTGCTCTCCATGCTTTAGGCGTGGTTCCAAAACGCTCTTTAAAGGCTCTGATAAAAGAGGAGTGGGAGCTGTAGCCGCACTCGTTTCCAATCTCGGATATGGTAGAATATTTATTTGTTATAAGAAGGTTGGAGGCCTTTTGCAGGCGAATAGATTTGATGCTTTCATAGATATTGCGGTTAAATGCCTCTTTAAAGATACGATGCATATGAAACTTGCTGATTTGAAGTTCATTAGCCAGCGTGTCCAGGTTGATCTCTGTATCGATGTGGGTATAGATATAGAACATGATCTTATTGGCTAAAATAGTGTTTTTCTCAATTGTTCCTCGTTTCATGACAACTATTTTATCATAAATAGGCTATAAAATAAGCACAAATAGACAATTTTATAAGCATAAATTAGAAAGAAATTTTTCTGATTTTAGTTTAGAATGTTGAAAAAATTTGGGGAGTTTAGGATGCACAAAGAGATCAAAAAAGTTTTAGTAGCCAATCGCGGTGAGATCGCACTGCGTATCATACGTGCATGTAAAGAGCTTGGTAAAAAAAGTGTTGCCATCTTTTCTGAAGTCGACACTGAAGGTGTATGGATTCGCAAGGCGGATGAGTGTTATCCAGTCATGGGAGACCCGATACAAGCTTATCTTGATTATGATCATATCATTAAGTTGGCTAAAGAAGCTAATTGTGATGCCATTCATCCGGGTTACGGTTTCTTATCAGAAAGTGCTGAGTTTGCTCAAGCCTGTGCAGATAATGACATCATCTTTATCGGACCGAAGCCGGAACACGTAGCACTTTTTGGAGATAAGATGGCTTCAAAAGTTGCGATGCGTGATGTAGGTGTACCGGTGCCTGGCGGTACGGTTGAGCCTGTATTGGACAAAGAAGAGGGTGCCAAAGCCGCTGCAGAGATCGGATTCCCTGTCATTATCAAGGCAGCCTTTGGTGGCGGTGGACGCGGTATGCGTATTGTGCATAAAGAGGAAGAGTTTGCAGAGAGCTTTGAATCGGCAGTGAATGAATCAATGAAATACTTCAACCGCGGTGAAGTCTTTATTGAAAAGTACATTGAAGAGCCACGTCATATTGAAGTACAGGTTATTGCCGACAAATATGGTAATGTCGTACACTTAGGTGAACGTGACTGTTCGATTCAGCGTCGTCATCAAAAAGTGATCGAGATCGCTCCTTCTCCAAGATTAAGTAATGAAGTACGTAAAGAGCTTTATCGTATCTCAACCAAAGCGATGTTCAAACTGGGTTATGAGAGTGTCGGTACAGTGGAATTCTTAGTTGACAAACATGACAACATCTTTTTTATTGAGATGAATACACGTGTGCAAGTAGAACACCCAGTAACAGAGATCATTTCCGGTGTTGATATTATTCAACGTATGATTGAGATTGCTGAAGGTGATCCTTTGAAGTTCTTACAAGAGGAGATCCAGTTCCGTGGTTATGCTATTGAGTTTAGAATCAATGCCGAAAACCCTAAGTTTAACTTTTTGCCTTCTGTAGGAACGGTAACTGATTATTATACACCAGGTGGTCCAGGTGTACGTATAGATACGCCGCTGTATGCAGGCTATGAAGTACCGCCAAATTATGATTCAATGATTGGAAAACTTATCGTATGGGCTTTAGACTGGGAAGGTGCCGTGAATAAAGCACGAAGAGCTCTTGATG
>JBFHUP010000224.1:0-3698 GCA_041589975.1 Sulfurimonadaceae bacterium
AGGCCTGCTTACAAGCCTACATCGCGTTTTTAAGTAGCTCTTGTTGAACTTTCTCTTTAGCTTCTTCAACGCTCAAATCTGTAACCTTAAAAGGATCACCGATGATAAAGGTTATTGTACCAAAAGGTTTGGGGATAATAAGCTGATCCCAGGTGTTAAGCCGCCAATACTTCGTAGGAATGGCATGCATAGCCACAATAGGGATATCCGCTTTTTGAGCCAAAACGACGGCTCCGTTGCTCACTGAGTGCCTGGGACCCTTAGGCCCATCAGGCGTAATAAACATACTGCCACCTGCCTTGACAAACTTGATCGCTTCAACCAAAGCTTTAACAGCCCCCTGACGTGAAGATCCGCGAATCGTACCCAATCCGAACTTTTTCATGGTATTAACCATCAATGCCCCATCTTTATGGTGACTGTTAAGCATATTGCGGGGACCTTTATGAGTCAATTTTCTTTGAGTAAAGGCCTGCATCACCAGCTCTCCATGCCAAAACAGACCTATAACCGGTTCATCTTTAAGTTTATCGGAGATCTGCCACTCATGGCGGTTGGTGTAGTATAAAAACCTTAAAAAGGTTCGTAAAAGTGTGGGCAGGATGTAGGTTTCAATAAAAGGCTTAAAGAATTTCGCCCACATTACTCATACGTCCTGTTTTCGTGTATTTCACTTGAGCAAAAGTACCTAATAGCTCTTCACTTCCCTCAACCCGTACCAAAGTATTATCATCAGCACGACCGGTAACAAAACCACCATCCGCTAAGGACTCAAACATCACATAAGCCGTAGTTCCTAAACGCTTGGCCGCTTTTTTATCCAAAATCTCATCTTGCAGTGCCTGAAGCTCAGTCAAACGGCGTGATGCCACTTCAGGATCGACGGTATTGGTAAAATTTTCTGCTTCAGTTAACGGTCTGGCGGAGTATTTAAACGAAAAGATCTGGTCAAACTCAACTTGACGTACCACATCCATCGTATCAGCAAAATCTTCTTCCGTTTCACCCGGAAAACCTACAATGATATCGGTACTGACACTGACATTGTCTACCATCGATCTTAACTTTGCAACACGCTCCAAAAACCACTCTTTAGAGTAGCCGCGTTTCATATCTTTAAGCACTTTCGTAGAGCCTGATTGTAGCGGCATATGCATCGATTTACACACTTTAACATTGGTAGCGAACTCTTCTAAAAACTCATCATCCATATGAAACGGATGCGGCGATGTAAAACGGATACGCTTGACATCCTCAACCGCAGAGACCTCTCTAAGCAGTTGGGTAAAGTTGATCTTTTTATGTTCTGATGAAAAACGACGACCATAGTTGTTGACATTTTGACCCAGTAAAAAGATCTCTTTGACACCGGAATCAACCGCTTTTTGAGTCTCTTTGACAATCAGATCCGAGGGAATAGAGATCTCTTCTCCGCGTGTTTTAGGTACGATACAAAAAGTACACTTTTTATCACACCCGATAGAGATATTGATATAGGCTTTGAGTGTATTGTTACGGTATTCACCAAAGGCGTATTCGCTCTCATCATAGTTGATATCAACTTCAACTGCCTTATCTTTGTCAACCACCTCTCGGATTTTTGAGACATTTCTCGCACCGATAACAAAGTTGACAAAAGGAGCCCGCTTGATAATATCTTTGCCCAGATGCGATGCCGTACAACCACAGACACCGATCTTGGCATCCGGCTTTTTCTTTTTACGAAAGACGCCCAGTTCCGAGAAAAGTTTTTGTACCGGTTTTTCACGAACACTACAAGTATTGACTAAGATCAGATCTGCTTGGGAAGCATCATCGGTTAGTTCGTAGGGTTCGTCTTTATTGAGTTCTGCTACCATGTGCTCGCTATCGCGAGTATTCATAGCACAACCCAAAGTCTCGATAAAAAGTTTTTTAGACATACAGGGGCTTATTAAAGAATGTGCATTTCATAGAGGTACTCATCTTCGGCTAAACCGTAAGATACCTCTTTTAAATAAACAGAGTACTCTTTTTCCTCAAAGTGCTCCACTAGAGCCACTAAATCTTTATGTGAGTTCTCTTTGTCAAAATATAAAATAGACTCGTTATCAGCCTCAAGCTGAGCTTCGATCTTTTCTAACTTAATGGTTTTAGGTTTTGCAGAAAGTTCTGTACGTGCAAGTTTTAGTTCCATAAAATCCCCAATTTTTTGTAATTTATTGCGATTATATTCAATATTGCATTAAACAATGATAAAGCTAAAACACAGTACCCTTTTATACTCCAAAAAGAAGCCCATCGAGTGCATGGCGAACTTCCCTTGAATTTTTAGAGTTACGAAGAAAGTATTATAAGGAAACTTATGGAAAACATTATAGATATTATTGATGCAATGGCCCATGAAAAGGGACTGACACCTGAAAAAGTCACCGAAGCTTTACAGACTGCTTTAGTACAAACGGCGAAAAAAAGTATTAATGAACATTACCAATTTGAAGCAGAGATTGACAAAGAGGCCAAAACAACCAAAATCATCCAAATCATTACCGTCGTTGCCGATGATGATGAACGCCTTTTAGACACGGAAGATGACTCTATCATCTCATTAACTGAAGCTAAAGAGTTGGATGACTCTTTAGAAGTAGAAGATGAACTGCGTTATGAGCACGACTTTGATAAACTGGGTCGTACCGCTGCATCGATTCTTTATCGTGAGATCGAATTTCATGTCCAACGTATGGTCGAAGATCAACTTTTTGCCAAATACAAAGAGCAGATCGGTCAACTTGTCACAGGTCGTGTGACACGAGTAGACCATGATGACAACACCTTTATCGAGATCGATGAGATCCGTGCAGTCATGCCACGTAAAAACCGTATCAAAGGCGAAAGTTTCCGTCCGGGCGATGTGGTGCAGTCGGTTGTACGTCGTGTATCGATCTCTAAAAGTGACGGGATGATCTTAGAACTATCTCGTACGACACCGAAATTTTTAGAAGCCCTTTTAGAGCTTGAAGTTCCGGAGATCAAAGATGAGTTGGTCAGTATTGAAAAGTCTGCCCGTATTCCGGGTGAAAGAGCAAAAATTGCACTCGTATCACTGCATCCACGTATTGATGCCGTGGGTGCGACAGTTGGTGTTAAAGGGGTACGTATCAATGCCGTTTCTGCTGAACTGCAAGGTGAAAACATCGACTGTATCGAATACTCGACCATTCCGGAGATGTTTATCGCCCGTGCTATGGCTCCGGCGATTATCTCTTCGGTAACGATTGAAGATAATAAAGCGATCATCACCCTGCCAAGTGATCAAAAATCTAAAGCGATCGGTAAAAGCGGTATTAACATCCGTCTCGCCTCGATGCTTACAGGCTATGAGATTGAACTGATTGAAACTGACGGAAGCGGTGCATCCGAAGGTGCTATGGAAGAGAAAAAAGAGAGTGTTGACTCGTTAGAAGCTCTATTTAAATAAGAGCTTTGTCAACTTCCAAAGGTGATACTATGAAACGACTGTTATTTTTACTTTTCATTGTACCAATACTCTATGCCGAAGGTATCTCCATCAGTATTCTTAATGATGAGATGTACGATACTGACGAGCAACTCACCGGTGCCATTAAACTGCTCTATCAAGAAAATGAGCATTGGTCCTTTCATATCGGACAAGATATCTACACCCCTAGCAATAGAGACACCTTAACACCTGTTGACGG
>JBFHUP010000225.1:0-3680 GCA_041589975.1 Sulfurimonadaceae bacterium
CCTATTCTTTTTTACGCTTTTAACTCTTTTAACTTTTCCATAACCACTTCAGAATGACCTTTAGTCTTTACCTTGGTCCACGTTGCAGCTACTTTACCTTCAGGATCGATGATAAATGTTGAACGGATGATCCCTTCATACTCTTTAACGTACAGTTTTTTAAGACCAAAAGCACCATACTCTTTAGCTACTTTGTTCTCATCATCCACTAAAAGTGTAATCGTGAGGTTTTGTTTTTCGATAAAATTTCTATGTTTTTTGGCACTGTCACCGCTCACACCTAAGATAATGGCATCCTCATCTTCAAACGCTGCTTTATTGGCTGTAAAATCACACGCTTGAGTCGTACATCCCGGTGTATTATCTTTAGGGTAAAAGTAAAGTACGATCCATTTTCCTTTGAGATCTCTACTGCAGATCTCCACTTCATCCTGATTGGGCATACAAAATTCAATAGCTTTACTACCAACTTCTAACATTATTTCTCCTTATAATTGTTCTCATCATAGATCTTAGTAAAGAGCTTTTTCATCGCCATCACAGCCAGACCATCACCTTTTTTGATCTCTTTGCCTGAAACATCAAAGATAGGTGTTGTTCCACATCCACATGAAGGTGATTTGGATTTAAGTATCAGATAATCCGTATCAGGATGTGACCCGATGCACTTTTGCGTCTCATCAAGGATAGCCTGCGTCACTTCATGACCGTCATTTTCTCGAAAAAGTGCATAACGATTACTTAATAACACCATATTTATGCGGGGTCTGGGTGTTCCTAAAGCGGGAGCTTCGGGACAAAAAGGGATCACCTCTTTATCCTCAAGCCACTTTAAAAGCTCCTCATCTTTTTTGGTCTGACCGTCATAACGGCAAAACTCACCCAACAAACAGGCGGATACAATCACTTTTTCTTTTGGATATAATTTCTTCATCTAGGAATAATAACATGATTGAAGTAAATAAAGATATTGTTGTTGAAGTTGGCCATTATCGACCCTTTGATGACTCTAAAGAAGAACTTTTAGAAGCACTCTACGCTCTTATTCCCTTTATCCATAAAGAGCCACTCTGTCAAAGCTTTGAACTCTTGATTCAAAAAGATGGAACCATCACAACATTGGGCCGCTGGGAAAACAGTCGGGGGTATAATTTTCATAAAAACATGCAGTATATGGAGGAGTTTCGGACTAAGAAGTTACCCGTTTATTGTCAACATTTTGATCACACAGAGCATAGGAGTGTCGTAGCCCCTTTAACAGCCTTATCACTTTTAAATGAGACTTAAACCCTCTGAAAATATCTGAAAGCTTTTAAAAGCTTTTCAGAAGGTTCATCCCACCTAATCGTAGAGCTGATAAAGAGAGGATTCACGCTAACCTTCTCCTATATCCTATATTACGTAACGTAATGCGAGGGGTTGACCCCGCAGTACTTTAAAAAGCCTGATAGGGGCATGAGCCTCTATATGCTTAGCAAAGAGATTAGATCTCCTTACCATGCGGGTTCGCCAGGCTTTCCGGGTACTACTGGAGCAAACGCATCACGTTTTGTTGGACTGAGTTTGCTTGGCTTAAAGCATAAGATCCTGACTGAGCCAAGATATTATTTCTTTGAAACGTTGCAGACTCTTTAGCAAAGTCAACATCACGGATCTGAGATTCCGCTGCTTTAACATTTACTTGTGTCACAGAAATATTATTTACTGTAACGGTTAATTGATTCTGAACCGAACCTAAGTCCGCACGAATCGAGTCAAGTTCACGTGTTGCAGCTTCTGCTAAATCCATTGCTCTCATGGCACCCTCACGAGTACGTAAAAGACCAACTGGATCATTTGTACGAATGCTTCCACTACCAATTTCGAAAAGCTGGTGAGCGTCAACGATCTCATCTAAAGAAGCCGCTGCTGTGTTCGCTTGAATAAGACCTTCATCTTTAAAATGCTGGCTGGAAACATCCATAACACCTAGGTTATTACGAGTAAACTCGATCTGACCCGCTGTTACACCGTCATTAATACCAGCCGTATTTGTAAAACCTTGAAGGTTCATCGCACGACCATCAGATACTAAAGTTAAAGTACCGTCTGCTTCTAAGTTGGCAGTCACACCTGTCTCAGCTGTTTTACTGTTAATTGAGTTTACTAACTTATTATCAGTATCCGACTCTTGTAAGGTATCACCTTCACCTAGAACAACGACACCATTGATCATGATATCTTCGGCAATATCACCACCAGCAACTTTAGTTACTGAATTCGCCTCAACTCTTGCATATGCTTTGATACCGTGTTCTGCAGTACCAAGGTTGATCTGAGCTGCTGCTTCACCAAGACCTGTACCAACACTACCGTTACCATTATCATCCGTTAGTTGCACACCAGGAAGTTTCACACCTTCAACAGTAAACTGAACATAGTCAGCACCTTGGTGTTCTGCACCCAATGTTTTACGATCTAACATCTTGATATTCGTCGCCGTAGCATCAATAGCTTGGTCATAAGTAATCGCAGTTTGACCTGGAGTTGTTGTAGAGTCTAAACCTGTAATAGTAACCGTCTGTAAAGAACCGTCACCACGTGTTACAGAGAGTTTATCACCTACTGCAAACCCAGTAGCATCAGTTAAGACACCTGCATTAAACTCAGCAAAATCGATCTGCTCTTGAGCTGATTTTACAATTGAGATATTTGTTCCCACTGTAAGATCTTTTTCAAGACCACGATCTAGAGTAAATGTTGTATCTCCACCTTGCGTACCATTGATCTCAGTAACTGTATAGTCACCTACACCACCAATACGAATCGTATCACCAACAGCAATACCGTCCATACCCGATGAAGTAATCGTATCAAGACCTTTTACACCTTGTTGTGATAAAGTCGCTAGATTACCTAACTGAGCAATAGCTGTTTTTGTTGTGATGTTACCTGTCGCATTGGTTGCTGTATTACCAATTGAAGCCGAAAGCGTCTGATTAGAGTACGCACCGATTTGGAACTCTTTATTAGAGAATTTCCCATCCAGTAAGTTTCTACCGTTAAATGACGTCGTAAGTGCAATGTTATCGAGTTGCTCAAGAAGACGGTTAACATCTTTTTGAATCGCATTACGTGAATCATTTGACTGGTTATCAGAAGCCGCTTGAATCGATTTCATTTTGATTGTGTCAAGAATCTTAACCTGCTCATCCATGGCCTTATCGGCAGTTTGGATAATTCCCATTGCATCGTTTGCATTGGCAATCGCTTGACCAAGAGAAGAACTCTGACTTCGTAGACTATTTGCAATTGCAAGACCTGATGAATCATCTGCTGCTTTATTGATACGTAGACCCGAACTTAACTTCTCTAATGATCCGTCAAGTTCACGGTTGTTTGCAACACCAAGACGGTGTGCATTCATCGCACCAATGTTTGTGTTAATTCTAAAACCCATTACAAATCCTTTTGAGAGTTTTAAAAGAGCTAGATTTACAAAGCCGAAGCTTTTATAAAAAAAGCTCCATAGTTGATTAGACTTTTCGGAAAGTCGACATTTTTTGTACGGCGTCCGTGCCGTAAAATGACTATCGACAATTTCTGAAAAAACTTTAACAAAAAAAAAGAAAAATTTTTATTTTTTAACATAAATAAGCATTAGGGTAATAAGGTAGGTTTGTAGATCTTTGTGAAAAAAC
>JBFHUP010000226.1:0-3666 GCA_041589975.1 Sulfurimonadaceae bacterium
ATGACCAGGGAAGTGTCCTTCAAAAATCGGTTCTGAGATACTTACATTTTTGTATGCATCAATAACCTCACCCACCTTCACTTCAGTTACACGATCTAATAATAAAAACGGATAACGGTGAGGAAGAATCTTTTGAATCTCAACTACATCTAATGTCATAAAATGCCTTCGTAAAATAATTTCAATGATATTATCCTAATGTTCATTAATTAAATGTAAAAATCAAAAAATCACCCTTAAATATGCTACAATGCCATCAAACATTTAAGGATTTTTATGAGTCTTTCACTAATTCGTACTGATGATCTAACCAACGAACAAATCCTTGCACTTTTTGATGACGCTCGACAATTTTTAGACGGAAAATTTTATAACTATTTAGAAGACAAACTGATCATCACCCTTTTTTTTGAAAACTCAACCCGTACCAAAAGTTCTTTTGAAGTTGCAGCCAAACGCCTTCGTGCCAATGTCGTTCACCTCGATGTAGCCAAAAGCTCGACCAAAAAAGGCGAAACGCTTTTTGATACAGCTGCAAACCTTGATGCGATGGGACCTGATGCCATTATTATCCGTCACGAAAACTCTGGCGTACCCCGCAGTATCTCCGATCATGTTAAAGCATCTGTTATTAATGCCGGAGATGGAGCCCATGCCCATCCCAGTCAAGCACTTCTGGATCTGTTTACCATTACAGAACATTTTAAAGGCGATATCCAGGGCAAACGCATTGCCATTGTGGGTGATATTAAAAACTCTCGTGTGGCTAATTCCAACATCGAACTCTTACAACGCTTCGGACTCGAAATTACCTTAGTAGCACCGCCGCAATTTATGCCCAATACTACCCTGAAAAGTACCCACAATATTCAAGAGATTATTGATGATGTAGATATCATTATGAGTCTTAGAACCCAAACGGAACGCCACAGTCAACAAGCCTATGCCTCTTTAGAGGATTATGCGGTGGATTACTGTATCACGAGTGATCTCATCGGTGATCGTGATCTTCTTATCTTACACCCGGGACCGGTACACAGAAATATCGATATTGATGATGCCACTTTAGCTGATCCTCGATGTAAAGTCCTTCAGCAAGTCACCAATGGTGTTGTCGTACGTATGGCCATCTTAAAAATGCTACTTTGTTAGAGATATGACACCACTTTCAGATCTGGCAACTGCCGGAACGCCCTTCTTTTTTATCACAGATTTTTCAGGCAAAAGCGTTCAAGCTTTTCCCATGCATAAGCTCAACGATGCAGGGATTTTTTTTGATTTCAGTGATGCAAAACCCAACAAACACAATCATAAACTGAAAATCCTTCAAAACGATTTTCAAAGCTACAAAAAAGGCTTCGACACCATAATTGAAGCCATTAAACGAGGCGAAACCTATGTGCTTAACTACACACAAAAAACAGAAGTTTCTACACCGCTAACACTCAAAGAGATTTATAACGCTGCCAATGCCAAATACAAACTTCTTTTTAAAGATCAGTTTGTTTGTTTCTCTCCAGAGACTTTTGTCACAATCGAAAACGATATCATCCATACCTTTCCTATGAAAGGAACTATTGACGCCAATCTTCCTGATGCCCAAGCAACGATTCTAAGTGATCCCAAAGAGTTAGCCGAACATATCATGATCGTTGATCTTTTACGCAATGATCTGGGTATGGTAGCTACTGATATCAGCGTTGAATCCTTTCGCTATATTGACAAGATCAACGCAGGTAACACAGAGCTGCTTCAGGTGAGTTCCCACATCCAAGGCAAACTACCTTCTAATTGGAAGGAGCATCTCGATGAGATCATTGCTAAACTTCTTCCCGCAGGCAGTATCAGCGGAACGCCTAAAAAAAGCAGTGTTAAGCAGATCGTAGAGATAGAGAACTTTGAAAGAGGCTACTACACCGGCATCATGGGTTTTTTTGACGGCAACCGCTTGACAACAGCTGTTATGATCAGGTTTTTGGAACAAGAGAACGGAAAACTTTTTTATAAAAGCGGCGGCGGCATCACTTTAGATAGCGATGCCCGTAAGGAGTATCAAGAGCTACGAGATAAAATCTATATCCCTTAGTTAATTTCATGCTGAGCTTCAGCCAGCATAGAGTCCATAGCGATGAAGAGTTTTTCACTTGCTGCTTCCATCTCTTTAAAGCTTTGAACAATCTCATCGGCATTATCAAAAATACTTTCATCATCGCCATCCGTTAAATAACTCATGTTGTGATTGGCTTTGACGTGAACCACTTTGTGAGGAGCTTCAAAAGATTTAAATGATGGGCTTTCACCAAATCTACGTATACCTTCATCATCATACCATTTACCCAGACGACAGTTATGATGATCAACCACATCCAATTCAAGAGAGTTGTTAATAACCGATGTGTAGGCCTTGGTTTTATAGACAATATGGTCAATTTTAGCCAATACAATAAAAGTAGAATTTTCCATATTATAAGAGTAATCAACTATACGTGACGCATTATCTGCAAGCTCTACCATCGTTGACTCAAATCCCATAATCTGATTACTTGAAGATTCAACGATCTCTGTCATACTCTCAGAACTTGTTTGAATCTCATTCATCTCCTGCTGAAGCGATTTAATAGAGACCGTGATCTCACCCGTTGCTTTATGTGTACGTTCAGCAAGCTTTCTTACTTCGTCTGCAACCACGGCAAAACCGCGACCATGCTCACCTGCACGTGCTGCTTCGATAGCCGCATTAAGTGCCAGTAAGTTTGTCTGATCGGCAATATCGGTAATGAGTTCAAGTACGGTAGTAATATCCGCAACTTGTGTTGCCAAAGAAGTAATCGCACTGTTGTTGTTACTGACATGTTCGATCAGAGTATGCAGTTCCCCAATGATATTTTCAATATTGCTGCGGCTGTCATTTGCCAGATCTGATGCACCTTTAGTCGCTGCTGTGACATTTTTAAGATCGTCAATATTGGATTTCAGATCTTTTTGAATGATTGAAAGAGACTCCATAACACCAGAGCTTAGACTACTCAACTGAGAATTAAGTGCATCTTTACGCTGTTTGTTATGTTGCTCTTCCATACTAACAATACTGTTTCCAACATTGCTGATTCCGTCAACGAATGCTCCATGCATACCTTCACTGGAGATTTTATGTGAGAAATCACCTTTCGTAGCTGATGTGATAGATCTATTAATCTCATGGATAAATTTATCCACTTGCCCAACCAATTGCTGAAGGGCTTGGCTCATACGTCCAAGTTCTGTTTCTGGGTTTTGCGAACAACACTCATTACCCTCACCGCGTTTAAATACACCTTGAGCAGAAACCTGCATGATGTTAGTAAACTGCTCTAACGGACCTACGATAGATTGACGTACCATCGTTGCAAAAGCTACAACGAGAGCTGCAATAACGATTCCGGTAAAGAGCATAAAAATCTCATAAAAAGCGATTTCGGTATTCATACTTTCAGAAGCCCTACTTAACTCTTTCTCTTTAAGACTGACAACTTTGGCAAAAGCATCACGTGATTTGTTAGCGTAGGGTGTCAGCTCTTTTTTATAAACCTTATAAATAGACTCTTTTTCATTTTTGATCTGATTGGCACTAAAACCTTCCATCATTTTAAGAGAGTTATCTAAGAAGACAAGTGTTGATTTTTTAGC
>JBFHUP010000227.1:0-3660 GCA_041589975.1 Sulfurimonadaceae bacterium
CCATATTTTTCTCTGCTTCTTTTGACAAAGTTATCGATATAAGGGTTGTTTGCAGGTTGGACCACATGCAGTGTGTGTGAAACTTTACCCAGTGCCAGTCCACCCAATTCAAGGTTACCATAGTGATGGATGATAAAGATGATCGGTTTATTTGCTTTTTTAAGTTCTTTGACACGCTCTTCGTGAAGTAACGAGATGTTTTGGGCCAATATCTTTTGGGATGAAAAATAGATCTCAATAATGGAGAGCACTTCAATGATAAGGTTTTGAAAACAGACTTTGCCGATTTCATCTTTTTTCTTTTGACTCATCGTTCCTTTAAAAGCAAGTTCTAGATTGGCGTAAATAACCTCTCTTTTTCGTTTCAGTATCAGGTATAAAAAAGAGGCAAAACCTTTAAATAACCGATGCCTCACGCTGCGAGGGATGATCATAACCGTCAGGGCAAAGGTAAAAAATAGGATATATTGAAATCTAAACATCAAGCAACCTTAAAGCTTCATCTACAATCTGTGCAGGTTCAATCTCCGCTATGGAGAAGTCACTTTTATCCAGTTTGGACGAATCAACATGAGATTGAGATTCAATGGCAATATTTTTAGGGGTTTGCCACATCATTTTAGATGCCGGCGTTGCACCAAACAGCGTAATAGATTTTTTAGCTAAAGCAAATGCGATATGTGTAGGCCCTGTATCGCTGCCGATAGTTAGTTCGACCTTGTCAATCAGTTGAATAAGATTGTTAAATTCCAATCTCTGACTGATACTACTGTTGGGACAGGCTTGGTGAATACGTAAAGCGTCATCATGTTCCTGCATCGAACCCCAGATAAGTATGGTGTGTATCTTAAGTAGATTGATGGTTTCAATGATTTTTTCGACAGGGTAATTTTTGTATGCTTGGCTTGAGCCCACTACAAAAACGATATTTTTTTCCTCTTTTAGCAGAGGGTTGATAAGGGTGTTGCTTTCGTAAAATAAAGAGGGCTTTAGATAAGTAAGGTCGGCTTGGGTGATCTGTGTATCTAAAGCCTTATTGACCAAAAATGCAGTACGCCAAAGCGAATTTTCGATATAAGGAATCGTGGCTTTATGGGTATAAAAAAAAGCGGCCAAAGGCTCACGGATCGAGTTTTTGTCAAAGCCAAACCGTTTTTTACCTAAAAACCTGCTCACTAAAGCAGATTTAATCAAGCCCTGAAGATCAATGACCAGATCATAAGGCCCGAGGGCTTTGAGCTTTTTAATAGTATGATAGATCCCTTTAATGGAACGATCTTTTTTCAGTCTTACTGTATGTATGGCATTCAGATAAGGGTTGTGATCAAGAATGGGTGCAAACAGCTCTTCACAAATCCAATCTATGGAGGCATCAGGATGTTTGTTTTTGATAAAAGAGAGTATGAACGTTGAGTTGATAATATCACCCAGAGCACTCAAACGTACAATGGCAATTCGCATATAAATGTCCTTCTAATGGAAGGGATTATAGCCAACTCTAGGTAAAAATTAAACCAACTGCGGTTATAATGTCTTAAAATTTTATCGGGAGTGTGAGATGGTAGTAAGAGAGATAGAAGAGTTTTCAGAAATCAGAACCAAAGCCAGGGCCTATTTTTGTTATCTGTTTTCCAAAAATCTACCAAGTGAACTGCCGGATATCTCTGAAGAGTCGGTGATGAACCGCCTTCGCAAAATTATGGGCGATTTGACCAATTGTGAAGGCGTTTATCTTCTCGATGCCAAGGGTATTCAAGTCTCTTCAACCTATTTGCCAACAGGTAAAAAGGAGGAGGATAAAGGTTCTATCCGTTCTATGCGTGCCTATTATTATCGTGCCATGAAAGAGCAGCGTTGTACCATTACAGACCCTTATCCATCGCTGATTACACATGAACTAACCATTACGGCTTCTAAGCCTATTTTTGATGAACATGGAGAGATTGTTTATGTTGCCTGTCTGGACATGCCTCTCAGTGATGTCGTGAAATTTGCCCACCCGACAGCGACGGACTCCTTTTTTGGGAGAATCAGTAGACTCTCTTATACGCTATTTTCACTCTCTTTAGCCTTGGTATCGTTGTTACTTTTTGTAAAAGGTGTGGAGCATTTTGCTCAGTATGGCTTTAACTACGCTCAGATTGATATCAAAGAGATCTTCGAAGCGACCATTTTGATCACACTCTCATTAGCCATATTCGATCTGGTAAAAACACTCTTTGAGGAAGAGGTAATGGGCCAGAGGCACATGGACGGCGGTATGCATCGTACCATGGTGAAATTTTTAGGTTCTATTATTATCGCTCTTTCTATTGAAGCCTTAATGCTGGTCTTTAAATTTGCTATTAGTGAACCTGAAAAAATTGGTCAGGCTATTGTGATTGTAGGGGCTGTTTCTGTACTGCTGTTAGCTCTTGCTGTCTATATCAAGTTTACAAAAAAAATAAAAAAGGATAGGTAGGTGATTGCCATTGTTGATTACAATATGGGTAATCTTGCGAGTGTCAAGAGTGCCTTATCCCTTTTAGGGGCTGATGCTGTAATTGAATCAGACCCAGAAAAGTTAGCCACTTACGATAAGGTCATATTACCGGGTGTAGGTGCTTTTGGGGATGCCATGGAACACCTCAAAGCCAATGGTATGCATGAAGCTGTTAAGGCTTATGCACAAAGTGGTAAATGGATGCTTGGCATCTGTTTGGGTATGCAACTACTCTTTGATGAGAGTGTAGAGTTTGGAAAGCATCAGGGTTTGGGGCTTATACCCGGAAAAGTGCAAGCTTTTGACGAAGCTGCTTTTAAAGAACCTCTGAAGGTACCGCATATGGGATGGAATAAGCTTTTTGCCCATCACCACTCACCGCTTTTTAAAGATCTGAGTGAGAGTTTTTATCTCTACTTTGTACACTCCTATCATGTCGTAACTGATGAAAAATATACGATTGGTACAACACATTATGGGTATGATTTTACATCGGCTGTACAAAAAGATAATATATTGGGCTTCCAGCCACACCCGGAAAAAAGCCATGATAATGGCCTGAAAATACTTAAAAATTTTATAGAATTAGGATAACAGATGGATTTATACCCGGCAATCGATTTAAAAGATGGTCAAGCAGTTAGGCTTACCAAAGGTCTGATGGATAGTGCCAAGATATACAGTAATGAGCCGTGGCAGGTTGCCAAACGTTTTGAAGAACTTGGGTCAGAATGGTTGCATTTGGTGGATCTTAATGGTGCATTTGCCGGTGAGCCTAAAAACCTTGAACAGATTGAAAAGATTCGTCAAAACTGTAATCTCAAGATGGAACTGGGTGGCGGTATCCGTGATGAAGCCACGATCAAACGCTACCTGGATCTGGGTATTGAGCGTCTTATTTTAGGCTCTATTGCCGTAAAAGATCCACAGTTTGTTATTGATATGGCGGCGAAATATCCGATAGCTGTCGGTATCGATGCAATAGATGGCTATGTGGCTGTGGAAGGATGGGGTGAAGTAAGCTCTATGAAGGCTACAGATCTAGCTAAAAAATTTGCAGATGCGGGTGTCGAAGCGATTATTTGTACAGATGTGGGCCGTGATGGTACATTATCCGGAGTAAATGTCGATTTTACCCTTGATATTGCCAAAGCAAGCGGCGTCTATACGATCGCAAG
>JBFHUP010000228.1:0-3639 GCA_041589975.1 Sulfurimonadaceae bacterium
AGCTATTGGCTATAATTGGTAAAAAAGAGGGTTGGTCTTTGCATCGTTTTATTGATAAATTTATACTACCTTTTATCTTTAATGTCACAACGGGGACATTGAGGTTTAAAGAGCTTCTGGTTGCCAATCGCGTTTATGTCGAAGGCATGAATTTGGAAAATACGATTCATGGATTTAAGATGCGTTTGGGACGTACCTATTTTGTTTTTTTCTTTTTGTGGCTCATCTTTCTGGTGATTGTTACAGCTATTTTTCACTCCATTTTAGCCAAGATTAATACCCATATTTTAATTATCATGACGGCACTGTTAACCGGTGCTTTTTTTATCTCTTTTTCGATGTTTCGGGAGTATCTCATCGATCGTATCGCTCTTAAAATTATTACGAAGGCTTGGGAGCGTCATTTAGGACTTTTTGATTTTAATGAATACTCTAAAGATGTCGCAAGCTATTATGGGCAGGCGGTGGAAGAGGAGATCGCAATTGGGGATCTTCAACGGTTTATTTTTGATAAACTTTCAAGTAACTAATCGCACTTTTATTGCCAGAGTCTCTTCTTGTAAAAAATGACAACAGCAATAAATAATACAGTCTTAATCAGCTTTTTACTATTAGCCTTCTTTATTTTTATATTTTTTAGGATGCTTAAAAACAGAGCTTCCAAAGAGCTGGATAAGGATTTGCTTGAAGAAGCGTGGGAGCAAAGAGAAGAGGATATCTATCTTGCACTGTTTGGTAAAAATGAATATGGAATCTACCCTTTAGACGCTGAAGTTTTTGAAAAACAATTTGACGTTCACGACATAGATCCACGATGGCTGCACTACGGTGTGATGAAGTTTGCTCCGAATGAACAAAGAGAGAGTTGGGTCTATGTGACTTCGGGTATGTCCAATCCATGGTTAAGCAATACCATAGAAAAAAAGTCCGGTTTAGGAAGCGAGTTTTTACTGGAATATGATGAAGAATCAGACCTGCCAATACTGCTACTGCAAAATCTCATGGCGTATAATATACTTTTGTCCATTGGACACTTTGAGGGTAAGTTTTTGCTTGAGATTGGAGACAGGGTAGCTTTAAAAATTGAACCTAATCTTTCTTATGCTCTTATGGCAAAACCTCAAAATTTTCCTGAAACGATCAAGCTGGTATCAGGTGATGTGGATCTGATTCAAGTGCTTGGTATCACAAAAAAAGAGTGGAAGTATGCTAAAGAGCACTCAAGCCAGCACTTAGTAACGCTTATGATAAAAAAGCAATGCCCATTTTTGCTCAATCCCTATAGAAATAGTATCGTTTAAAATGTGTTGAACTGTTCGTTAGGTAAAACTTAACACACTCTGTTTTTTCCACGATGTTTTGCTTTTTGTAAAGCCATTTCAACTTCATGCATAACGATATGTTCGTCAATTTCTCTGTTTTTATCATTAAACTCTATAACACCGAAGCTTGCCGTAACTTGGCAATTGTCAAGAAAAACAGCCCACTCCAGATGTTCGCGTATTCTTTGGGCTCGCTCTATAGCCTTGTCTTTAGCTACATCATGCATTAAAACTGCAAATTCATCTCCCGCTACCCGAGCAACGACATCCACAGTCAATGAATTTTTGATGGTTAAGGCTGCAATTTTGGTCAGAATCTCATCTCCGATACGTCGACCGTAGCCGTGATTGATCTGGTAAAAGTCATCAATATCAAAAACAATTAGCGAAAATTTGGTGCCGTCAAGTTTAAAGTGCTCGATCTCATAACGCAGTTTTTCCATAAAGGTACGTTTGTTCATGATACCTGTGACGGGGTCAAGAGTGATATCTAAAGCCAGTTTGGCATTAGCTTCTTGAAGCTCTTTGGTTCGGATGGCTACTTGCTTTTCGAGTTCACTATTCATATCGGCCAGTTTGTTTTGCTCGATGGCAAGGCTCTTTTTGGTCTGCCGAGACATGAGGACATAGTAACCCAAAAAGATAGATATCATGCCTAAAATGAGCCACGCCAAGGTAAGCTCTTCCCAGCTAAAATCAATGCTACTTAGTCCAAACATCTGAACAAAGACCATGACAAGGATAAAGATAAACATCGAAATCGCCCATTCACTATCAGGACGTAGGGCGATAAGCACAACTGGGAAGGCAACCAGATACATGGTTGCAGTAACGCTATCGTGACTAAAAATAAACCCGCCTAACAGGAGAAAGAAAAGTACGGTGACAATGATACGGGAGATGACATCAAAGCTTACTTTGTTAAAGTATAAAAGCATAACTGAAGCCAGGGTGATGATAGCCATAGCAGCTGCGATGATATAAATGATCGTACGATAGAAGATAAAATCGTACAATGCGATAAAAAAGCTCAGGGCTGAGAGGATTAAAAGTACGACAACAAGCAGTCTGTTTTCATCGGACGAACTAAAAAAATAGCTGGAAAACTTTTGTAGCATTAACAATCCTCCCTATAAATAAGCAAAGATTATATCATAGTAGTGTTGGAATATTACAATTTAACCGTTTATTTTAGTGAATAGGCTACTTTTTCTTTTTTTTCTTGTGGCTACTGCTTTTTTTAGCAGGGATGGCCTCTATAGAAGATCTCTGTTCATAGATAGCCCGTTTTCCTCGAAGCTTTTTGCTTTTGGGACCCGTAGGCTTTCTCTTTTTGCCAAAGGCTCCATCCACTTTTTCTCGTTTATCAAGCCCTTTGCCGTTGGAACTGATTTTAACCCTCTTTTCGGTGAGTTCAAACCCTTCCATTTTAAGACGTTCAATCTTTTGCCCTAAGACCCGTTCGATATCCTTTAAGGCTCTGTCATCATCGATACTCACTAAAGATATCGCTTCACCCGTCAGACCAGCACGACCGGTTCGACCGATACGGTGGATGTACTCCTGCGGTTTGTGCGGCAGATCATAGTTGATCACACAAGCCAGACCATTGATGTCGATCCCTCGAGCGGCAATATCAGTAGCGATGAGTACCTGAACCGTTTCACTTTTAAAAGCTTTTAAAGCTCGGGTTCGGGCCGCTTGAGTTTTGTCACCATGCAGGGTCGTTGATTTGATACCGTCAAGCTTGAGTTCTTTTTCTAAAAGATCGGCCCGCTCTTTGGTCTTGGCAAAGACCAAGACTTGCGAAAGATTTCGAGAACCAATAAGATACGCCAGCAGGGCTGCTTTTTTATCGGTGTCAACCAAATAGAGTGATTGGGTTACGGTTTTGGCTCCGGCTCTGGCAGAGATATCGATGTGAACAGGATTGATTAAGATCGACTGTGAAAGCCGTTTTACGGATGCCGTAAAGGCTGCAGAAAAAAGAAGGGTTTGTCTTTTTTCAGGCAGCTCATTAAGGACAAACTCAATATCAGGGAAAAATCCCATATCAAGCATGGTGTCGGCTTCATCCAAGATCAGTGTCTGCACACGAGAAAGCATAACAGATTTGGCAAGGATGAGATCTTTAAGCCTTCCCGGTGTGGCAATGATCACATCTTGGCCCAAGGCAAGCTCTTTTTTATGGCTCTCCATCTTGGCTCCACCATACAAGGTTCGCAAAGTGATATCAAAGTCACCTTTAAGAGCGTCAAAATGCTCTTTGACCTGGAGGACCAGTTCTCTTGTGGGTACGATGATGAGCAGTTTGGCA
>JBFHUP010000229.1:0-3626 GCA_041589975.1 Sulfurimonadaceae bacterium
AGTACTTTTTTGATAATGATTTTAGCAAAATGGTAGTTGATCAGGGCTCCCGATAGTGAGCCTAAAGAACCAAAAAGCAGGTAAAGAAAAAAACTTTTGTTGGGGTCAGTTGAGGCAAGGTAGCCTGCCGGAAGTAGTACTACTTCACTGGGTACGGGGATGAAAGTACCTACAAGCAGCATATAAACATAGATACCGATATACCCCAAACTGTCTACGAAATTAAGTAAAAAATCTATTATTGCGTCCATTAAGACTTATCCTAACACTCTACTATGGGATTGTTGTTTCAACCTAATATCTATCTTTTAATGCTAGAATGGCACCCATAATCTCTTATTTTTTGTGATTATATCTAAAAAACCTTTATCTAGGAAACGTATGACTATCTTTGATTCGATCATTCTAGCTATTGTAGAGGGCATCACAGAGTATCTTCCTGTCTCATCTACGGCTCATATCACACTGACGGCCCAACAACTGGGACTTGCCACCAACACCAACTTTTTTATGACTTTTAATATCGTCATCCAAGTAGCTCCAATCTTTGCTGTTATGATTATCTTTAAAGAGAAACTCTTAGCCTCTTTGGAACTGTGGAAACGTCTCATTGTTGCTTTTATTCCGGTTGGTATTGTCGGATTTTTTATGGCAGATTATCTTGAGACTTTGTTTACCGAAAGCCTGATTCCATTGTGGATGCTTTTAACAGGGATTTTATTTATCATTATCGAACATTACCATGAAGAGTCTGCCAAATATGTGGAGCATATCGAACAGACAAGTTACAAACAGGCTTTAGGCATTGGTATTTTTCAGATCTTTTCACTTATTCCGGGTATCTCACGATCAGGTTCGACCATCCTTGGAGCGATGATTGTAGGCTTTAAACGTGAATCCGCCATGGCCTTTTCTTTTTTACTCGCTATTCCCACCATGGGAGCAGCTTCCGGTTACACCCTACTTAAGGAGTTTCATAATCTTGACTTTACGCAGATGGAACTTCTTGCAGTCGGATTTGTTGTCTCTTTTATCGTAGGCTGGATTGCCGTTAAGCTACTTTTAGAGATGATCTCTCGTTATTCCTTTGTCCCCTTTGGGGTCTATCTCATCCTCACGGCACTACTGTTTCAATTTATCATTTAATCATACGATAGAGTAGTACCCCAAGGGCATTTCATCACTGTGTTCAGGGCACCGCCACTCTATCTGCGTTGACACTGGGTAGTATTCAGCAGACTGCTTCGCAGCTAGCTGCTTCTTGATGCAACATTCGACTCTAATTCAAATAGATATCATTTTATATTTAACGGAACTATTTTTGCTTGTTATCATGCAAAGGAGTCACCATGAAAACGATTCACAACTTCAATCACTCTGTTATGACCAAGGTCTCACTCTGGTTTGAAAAACTTGAAACTGCTTTAGATGCTCTAGGGCGAAGACTCTTTTAGTGCAAAGTAGCGTAGATAAATTTTCACCCTACCTCAAAGCCTTTGCTACAGGGCCTAAGGGAAACCGAGATCTTAGTTTCGATGAGGCCAAAGAGGCTACTGCCATGCTGCTTAGTCAAGAGGTACCTCCTGAACTGATCGGAGCTTTGCTTATGACTTGGAGGGTCAAAGGCGAAAGTGTTGAAGAGATGCTGGGTGCCTTGTCCGCTTTAAAAGAGGGGTCTGAGCCCTTAACGCCTAGGCCTGACTCTATTGAGATCGCACTGCCTATGGAGGGCAAAAAGAAAAACATTCCGCTTCTTATTTTAGCAGCCAAACTGCTTGAAGATACCCACTTTTGTGTGACGGCTTCTCCTGCATTTCAAAACAGCCACCCCTTGTCACTTTTAAATCTCAAAGAGCATCTTCCCCAAAATGTTCATCTTATTTCGAGAGAAAACTATCTGCCAAAACTCGAAGCACTACACACTCTGCGATCCAATCTAAAGATGCGTTCAGTTTTTAATACATTGGAAAAACTACACCATCCGCTACAAAGCCGTTATGCTGTTATCGGAGCCCATCATGGACCCTATTTCAAAAAATATGCAGAGCTTTTTACCCCTCAGTATGAACGTTTAGCTGTGGTTCAAGGGGATGAAGGAAGCGGTGAGATCATCCAAAAAAGTAAGATCCATATCATCGAAAAAGGGGAACTTATTGAAGAATTGCTAATCAATCCTAAAGATTTTGATATCGATTTTGAAAAACCGAGTGAAAATTTGTCACAAAATCGGGCAATTGAGCAGATTTTAAACCCTTCGCCCCCCTTACAAAAGCTTGCACGCTTAAATGCCGCGATTTACTGCTATACTATAGATCCAAAAAGTTCTATAGAACACTATTATTCCAATCTTTAGAAGAAGGTCTGTAGCCGATGTTAACTGCCAGTATCATATCGCTTAATATTCTTGTACTCATCTTTATCGTTATCTCACTCAAACAACGCAAACACAGATATAAAAACCCTCTTGACTCTGATATTGAGCTGGAAACCGATCTGGATAAACTCTCTACTACCCACTTTTTGCTTGAAGCCGGTAAAAATGAATGGCGTCTGAATGAGAAACAGTATAACGATCCGCATGCATTGATTATCTATACTTTGGGCCTGATCTTCAATAACCCTATCATCTATTTTGACACCGAAAAGCTGCGTGCCACACTCAATCGTATCCGCCTGCCTTTTCTGCTTGACACCTACACGGACAAACACCTCTTTCCGGAACAAAGAGTTCATGATCTTTCGGAGATTTTTTTCGAACAAAGAGAGGCATTAGAGCCTAGACTCCAAGAGCTTTACCATCTTCCGTCAAAAGATAGTGATACAAGTTCACATGATCTGATTGATACACTCAATCTTATACTGCGTCACGCCAAATAATCTTCAATTAAGGCCTCTATTTTAGCTGCGGCCACACTGGCTGGTTCATAGAGTTTGGTTTGAAAAAAGCGGTCATGATAGGTATCTACATCGATATTATTCACGACTGCATGCTCTGCCATCTGAGCAAGTGATGCACTGTCTATGACCTGCCCACTGGTACCAATAACTATAAGCAGATCCATATCCCTGATCTCTTGATTCAGCACCTCATACATCGGTGCCGATTCGCCAAACATAACGACATTGTGCCGTATCAGATCGCTTTCGCAAGAGGGACATACCCAACCATCCTGACTGTCGTAACCCACACTAAAGATATGACTACAATCCTCACATCGAAGATCTGTTAAGGTACCATGTAGATGAACGATTCCCTCACATCCCGCTTTTTCCAAAAGATCATCAACATTTTGGGTCAACACAGCGATCTGATTAGAAAATCTCTTTTTAATTCGGGCGATCATCTTATGAGCCTCATTGGGCTCTTTATCGGCGATATTATGACGTCGCATATTGTAAAAATCAATCACTTTTTGTCTGTCACGCATAAAACCGCCTACGGAACAGACTTCCATCACATCAAAACCTTCCCACAAACCATCATTGCCCCGAAAGGTTTGAATA
The DNA here is from genome assembly GCA_041589975.1 of Sulfurimonadaceae bacterium. Lineage (GTDB taxonomy): Bacteria > Campylobacterota > Campylobacteria > Campylobacterales > Sulfurimonadaceae > JBFEYF01. The sequence goes on from JBFHUP010000229.1 coordinate 3,505, forward strand.
CCGCTTTCCGCACTAAGACCGGCTCCACTCAGTATGACCACTCTTGCCATGACTGCTCCTAATTACGTTTAAAAAAGGCACCCAAAATTTCGATAAGATCATCCACATCTTTCAGAGCTGCC
>JBFHUP010000230.1:0-3616 GCA_041589975.1 Sulfurimonadaceae bacterium
CCGACACAGTTCATCGGTTTAACACCAAACTCATGCTCATCGATGTTGGTGAAATACATGTTTTCACCATAGTTTTGATAATGTCCTGATACTTTCCACAGATCACTACGAAGCATCTCCGGACCACGAACCGGCTCATAACCACGTTTTCTATGAGCTTTAAACAAAAGACCTTCTAAACGGGAACGTAATCGGCCTCCAGCTGGAAGCCAGATCGGAAAACCTGCACCTACCTCTTCGCGGAAAGTAAAAAGTTTCATCTCATTACCCAGCTTACGGTGATCACGTTTTTCTGCTTCAGCCAGCATCGTCATATGATCTTTAAGCGTCTCTTTATCGGCAAATGCGATACCATAGATACGTGTCAGCATCTCATTTTTGCTGTCACCGCCTAAATAGGCTCCTGAAATTTTGGTAAGCTTAAAAAATTTAATATGACGGACACTTGGAAGATGCGGACCACGGCAAAGGTCTTCAAAGTCACCTTGATTATAGATAGAAAGCTCATCACTAGGTATGCGTTCCATAACAGCTTGCTTGAGGTAATCATCTTTGAACTTCTCAATGGCTTCTGCTTTAGTAATCGTATACTTGGTGATATCAGCTTTTTTCTTAGCAATATTAAGCATCTCTTTTTCGATACGCTTAAGGTCTGATTCACCAATCTCTGACTCTACTTTAAAGTCATAATAGAACCCCTCTTTGACAACCGGTCCTACAAAAAACTTTGCTTCCGGGTAGAGACGTTTGATCGCTTGGGCCATCAGGTGAGCTGTCGAGTGACGCAGTACCTCTAGGGCATCATCTGAGTTATCAAGGTAGATATTCTCACCCTCTACACCCAGTTCTGCCGCAGTTTGAAGGTCGATGATCTCATCATCTTTTTTTATAGCAATGGCTACTTCTTCCAACGAAAGTCCTTTATACAGTTTCTAAATAAATTAGATAAATTTTCGCGATTATAGCTAATATGGGGTTAAAAATGGGTTAAACCGCTATTCGTGACGTTTTCACCCTATGATACGCTTTTAAAAGTCCTTGACATAAAGCAGCATCACCCCTTGACCCAGTTCATCCACATCGATGTCAATACGCACCGAACCTGTCACACTGTACTGAAGTATGATACTTGAGATGGTGTCATTTTTATAAACAAGTCGGAAATCTTTACTAAAACGTGTTCCGATCTCATACCCCAAGGTCCCCTCTTCATTGGTTAAAATATTTAAAGTATCAATCTTGACACCGGTCGTATCATTAAAGATCTCTTTGATACCTGTCGCTAAAAGCAAGGATCCAGCCGAGCTATATTTATCGCCATCCCTATCTTTTTGTCCTTCAAACGCTTCAGATGCAGGCTTGCCAAACAAGATATAGGACATAATATCATTTTGACTCATGGCAGGTTTGGATGAAAAAAGCACTACCGGTGATGCCAAAGTATTCGTGATGAAAATCTCAATATCAATATTATCATCCGTTTTATAGTGAAGGTTCAAATTGATATAAGGATTCATAGGTGAAGCACCATGAAAATAGATCTCACTTTTATCTACGCGGAAGCTTTTTCCTTTTGGTATTCAATAGGATAAGAGCTGTTTATGTTATGATTATCAAAAAGGTCTCTTATGCGGGTACTTCTTTGTCTGTTTGCATTCACATTTTTATCGTCACCCCATCTTTATGCTGAAATCAGTGATGCTGAAGTACGTATGCACATCAAAAAGATGCGGGCCATGGAGCGGGCTGAACGTAGAGGCTATTTCCGATCTCTTGCACCCTCCACGCAAAAAAGAATCAAAGCTTTACGAACCCAACGCTTTCAAAAAAGAGCCCAGCGTATGCAAAGATTTCGTCGTATGTCCCAAATAGAACGACAACGCTTTTTTAAATCCATCTCTGCATCCAAACGTCTGCGTCTTAAAAAGCTCTTTAATCGGTTTCAATCAATAACTCCGGCCGAACGGCAAAAACGGTGGGAAGCCTTAACAGTGAAACAAAAAGCATTCTACACGCAACTATCTTCAGAACTGAATCAGATGGAACCGGAAGCTCGTATTGAAAAAATTACCCTCTTAGAGCCTCAGGAACAACACAATCTTTTTGCGTCACAACCTGAAGCCAATGCCCCTTCACTGCTTAGTGATTTAGAAGGGATCTAAACATCTAAGCCCAGAATTTCGACAGCCATCTTTTTGGCCCCTTTAAAGTCAGCTTTACCGCTGCCTAAAAGTGGAAGCTCATCTACTTTCAAATAAGAGGACGGCATCATCAAAGGGATCATCTCGGAAGCTTTTACCTGATCTTCAAATGTTTTGGCATCAAAGTCCGCTTTAAAAAGCAACACTACCATTTCACCTTTTTTTTCATCCGGAACATTGACGGCTATAAATTCTGCACGCTCTTGCACAATTTTTGCGATGGAGGCTTCAACAGAGCCTAAACTGATCATCTCCCCTCCGACTTTGGCAAAACGGCTGTAACGATCTACAATAAAAATAAAACCATCTTCATCCAAATGCCCTTTATCGCCACTTTTATAATAACGTATACCTTCAATCTCACAGATCACTTCAGCTGTTTTTTCGCTATCTTTAAAATAGCCCTTCATCACCTGCGGTCCGCCAATCACAATCAGTCCATCTTCACCCAACGGCAACGCCTCTAAGCTCTCAGGATCCACAATCTTCACTACCGTTCCCGGAATAGCACGACCTGCACTTCCCTCTTTGGTTCCCGTAATAACTTTTAGCGTATCCAAAGATAACGCATCCGGCATATTGACACTAACCACAGGCGATGTCTCTGTAGCACCGTACCCCTCAAAAAGATCTACATTAAACTTGTTTTTAAAGCCGTCTCTCACTTCAGGTTTAAGCTTTTCAGCCCCGGCGATCGCCATACGTAAAGAAGCAAGCATCAATGGGTGAAGCTTACGGTTTCGGGTGTAGAGCCTGAAAAATGTGGATGTCCCAAACATCAGTGTAGCCTGATATTTAAAACTCATTTTACCCACCATAGCAGCATCAGTAGGATCAGGGATACTGATCATTGGCACCCCTTCACATAAAGGAAACAAAGTAGTAGCGGTAAGCCCAAACGAGTGAAAGATCGGCAATGAGTTTAAAATCACATCATCTTTTTGGATATTTAAAAGATCCGAAATTTGTTTGATATTGGCCAAAATGTTTTTATGTGTTAACTCTATACCTTTAGGTGTGCCTTCACTCCCGCTGGAAAATAAAATGGTAGCCGTCTCTTCTAATGCTACTTTTTTAAAATGCATAAGTTCAATCACACATTTGGGAACCATGTAAGTTTGCAGCAATGCTACAATCTTATTGCCTAGGCTCATGCTTTTGCCCAAATCCTCGGCATAAATCGTTTTCCCCTCTAAAACAGTTTCAAAATCAAAACCTTTCGAGCTTAACTTTTTTAAAAACTTCTGTGAGGTGATCACTGTTTGTATTTCTGCCTTATCTAACGCCGCTTGCATCACCTCTTGGCTCAGCGTATAATTAAGATTGACCGGTTTTTTGCCCATCACAAATAAAGCCATATTGACAATGGCTCCGGCCGCCGATGCCGGCAGCAAGACACCGACGTTTTCTTCACC
>JBFHUP010000231.1:0-3614 GCA_041589975.1 Sulfurimonadaceae bacterium
AGGCATAGGTAAGATCGTGCTCCAATATAATATTGTAAAGCTCCGTCTCCTTATCAATGAAACCTGGTTTTAATAGATAATCTATAGCACTTTGTGTCATAATATCCTTGGCCTGCTGCACTAAACTTTTCATATCTTCATTCAGTTCGATCATGCTTTCTCCATTTTTAAATAAATTATATCAAAAAATAATATTTTCACATTATCCTGTGTAGTTTCTGATAAAAATTAGCCACTAAGCCTTTGACAATACCGCTACATTGGATAAAATTATCGATATAACTACCAAGGAGAGCTTATGAGCTTAAAAAATCAAAACAGAGCACTCAAGATCACAAGCTACTCACAATTTAACGAGACTCTTGCATCACAACGCGAAGCGAAACAACAGCAAAAGATTCAGGAAAACGAAGCCTATATCGAATATATCAAAAAACATGATAAAGAAGCCTACGAAAAATACCTTAGCTATGCTACCTATTTAGAGTGCTGCAAGTAATCTTTATATAAAAATCAAGAACGACATTTAGGGTATGTATCATTTTTTATCGATGGCATAATCCATGCCAGAACTCTTATGATGACAAACAAAGGTATGCAGCTCACAATGATAAAAAAGCTAAGTAATAAAAGAAGCAGGTCGTTTCCATGATGAAAAGTTTCACCTTTTTCGCACTCATACGCTTGATAACAATGCCCTGTGCCATCAATCGGATAAAACGTAGCATCAATGAGCCATTCCAAAAAACGCCAATATATTTTTATCTTGCTGGCACCAAAGTGTACAAAATAGCCTACCCGTGCGGAAATGGTCACATCCGGATTACCTCCCGCAATAGCATTACCCAGTTGATCTATAGCAATCAACACCGCTTCAATCCACGAAATCTTTTTAGATTCTTTCACATCTAACTCCCTATAATGAAAGTTTACACTATTTATTTAAATCTTGAACAAAAGGATTAGATGCTTTTGCTGTGTTTTATTTGACCCTACAGCTATATAATACGTTCAAAATAGACTGTGACACTCCCTGTGACATCAGTTTATCCTAAGGAAAGTAGATGAAGGATACCGTAGCGACACTACAAGCATTGGCCCAATTGGCAGACTATTCACTGATGAACACTTTAACACCAGATCCCGATGCCACATCTGATGCCGTAGATCATAACCCGAGACAAGTCTTTTCCGGTCACTACGTTCCTGTCAATCCAACACCAATCGAAAACCCTGAGTATATTGCTCACAGTGAAAGCTTTTTTGCTGAACTTGGTCTGTCCGATTCACTGGCAACCTCCGAGGATTTTATGCGTATGTTTTCAGGCGATGCATCCCAACTGCCTCAACCTTTAAAAAGGCATGGCTGGGCCACCGGCTATGCTCTATCCATCTATGGTACAGAGTACTACAACCAGTGCCCTTTTCAAACCGGTAACGGCTATGGCGACGGTCGTGCTGTCTCAATTTTAGAAGGTGTTTTTAATGGCAAACGCTGGGAGATGCAGCTTAAGGGTGGCGGACGCACCCCATACTGCCGTGGAGCAGATGGCAGAGCTGTGCTTCGTTCAAGTATCCGTGAGTTTTTAGCCCAAGAGCATATGCATGCTTTAGGCATTCCTACATCACGATCTCTGACGCTGTATACTTCTAAAACAGAAAAGGTCCAACGACCATGGTTTACTAATGGTTCCTACTCAAGAGATCCCGAAGTGATGATCTTAGAAGATGTCGCTATTACAACCCGCGTAGCCCCTTCGTTTTTACGTGTAGGACAACTCGAACTTTTTGGTCGCAGAGCCAGAAAAAAAGAGCACCGTAAAGCCTTAGAAGAGTTAGAAAAGATCGTCTTACATATCATTGATCGTGAGTATAAAGATGAGATCGATCAAACTCTGCCGCTAGCTCAAAAAGTCATACGCTTAGCCGAAGCCTTTCAATCACGTCTTACATCTTTGGTTGCCCATTGGATCAGAGTGGGCTATTGTCAAGGAAATTTCAACAGTGACAATACAGCCTTAGGCGGTTTTACTCTTGATTATGGTCCCTTTGGTTTTATCGATAAGTTTGACCCTAAATATCAACCATGGACTGGTGGGGGAGCACACTTTTCATTTTTTAATCAGCCTCAAGCAGCAGAACGCAATTTTCATATGTTTTGTACGGCACTGGTCCCCCTACTTCAATCACACCCTGAAGAACTTTCCAAACTGGATGAGATCAGAACAATCTTTCCCAAGGCGATGAATGCAGAGATGGAAAAGATGTGGGCTTCCAAACTGGGTATGAAAAGTTTTGATATTGAACTGTTTAGAGAACTGACTTCACTAATGATGCAAAGTGCTGTAGATTATACGATCTTTTTTAGAGAGCTTTCATCTATCCCTGATGAGACTGCACCATTGGTTAAAAGCTTTTATAATGAATCTTATGAAAACGAAAAGATCATGACGACATGGAGTGCATGGCTAGAAAAATGGCGATCCAAAATCAATGCAGACACCAAAGAGTCAAAAGAAAAACTCTCTGCACAGATGAAACAGGTCAATCCCAAATACACATTAAGAGAGTGGTTTTTGGTCCCTGCATACAAGCAGGCTGAAACAGGGGATTACACCCTGATGAAAGAGCTACAACAAGTTATGAATGATCCCTACGCAGAGCAGTCTCAAGAGATAGAAGAGAAATATTATCGTGAAAAACCTTCACACTTTTTTGACATTGCAGGCATATCTCATGTGAGTTGTTCATCTTAATAATTTATACCTAATAAATTTAGGATCACTCTAAATTCATTGTAAACTCAATACTAATCGGACCTTTAATAGTGTACGTTTCATAGGTGCAAAACAGGAGTTCCCTTATTTCTATATTCTTAATACTCTTTGCGTCACTCTTTTTACCCAGCAGATTATCTTTTAAAGAAAACTCTTTAGCATAATAGCCCAAGGTAATATGAGGGTCAAAGAGATCTAAATCATCTCCATGGGAAATAGTATGAAGATTATCTCTTATCTTATGTAAAGCATTCTCTTGGGATGCAACTTTTATAATCGGAGAGTGTTGATATGAAGAGATTTCTTCCCAAATCAAATCAAGTTTCGAACAAGACAAGCTTTTTAATAAGTTTTTCTGACGTTCGACGACCTGCCAACTCCTGTCATCCATCAATCCGACAGTAGCTATTGTGACATGAGGAAACCGCAGGTAATCTGTTTGAAGATAGGGAGCAAATATATGCGTTACGTGACTTAAATGATCTAACCATGAGCCATCATTAATGCGAACACACCAGAATCCATAGTGACGAACTCCGCCGTGCCATTCAAAATAGTCTTTATCAATGAGTACATCTGTTGTAAATGTATTCATTGGAGGTTATAAAGTTTCAACGAATTAAAACTGTATCTCAGGCTGTTTGGATTTTTCCACAAAAAGCAGCACATTGGTAAAAGCATACTGATCCACTTGTTCCATTCCGGCATCTTCAGACTCTAAAAGGTACTCCAATCCATCTAGCTCATTGTCATACAGCTTTTTTTGATGGATAGCGTACACTAACAAATCCGCCAGATCACTGACCGGGATGATCTCTCTGTAAGGCTTACTGTACT
>JBFHUP010000232.1:0-3608 GCA_041589975.1 Sulfurimonadaceae bacterium
GAAACACGCTGTTTTCATCATTAGATAGTCAAGATGCCACAAGACAAGAAGAGATCCTCTTCTCACTAAACTTTGCTATTACGGCAGAGTCTCTAGCCTTTTTTCATTGGCTTTCAGAACTAGACAGGAATTAAATCCAATGTTTCTGATGCTCTAAAGATGCCTCATGCATCTTTAGCCAACGGTTTTCATCACTTCCGCTGTATCGCAACAGCATAATGCCTTCAACCTCAAAAAGCGGTTCCAAATGAAATTTAACGCCATCTAAAAAGCTATATGTCCTATCCAATTTATCAGAAAAATATTCCAATCTGGAGTGATAAAAATCGGGATGCACCTGATCTATGACTTTTCTTTGCATCTGTTTAAGCAAAAAACCTTCTGCTCCCACAGCATCACAGGCTGTATCAATCAAAACATCATCATAATAGGGTGTAAAAGGGTACAGCACACAGGCAGGCGGGCGTTGATCATAAATCGTGCATAAGTTATTTTTGTAATAGATACAAGGCTGCTTCCTATCTGAAATCACCATCACAGCTCTTAATTGATCATCGACCCAGGCAAATGCAATCAGAAAGTTTTTATAAACATCTTCAAAGTCATCCAAGACCAAAGGGGCCAAGACAAATCGTCCACCGTCACAACAGGACTGCTGGCACCCATGGCAGCTTGAAAAGGATAATGCATCAGCATCATTAATTTTTACATACATGTTGGGTATAATAGCATCATTCATGCGTATATTGCATAAAATCCCTGTAATGAGGTTCAGAGTTGTCTTTAAGAAGTCGCATAGAGCAAGAAAAAATTGTACTACCCGATCAATTTTACTACCGTGCCGACTTTTTTACCCAGCAGCTTCTTACATGGAATACCATTCACAACATGACAGGAGCCACCACCAAAGAGGAGATTGAAGATCACATCTATGATGCCATCTATCCGATGAGTTTTCTCTCATCGGTCAAAGATTGTCTCGATATCGGTACCGGTGCGGGCTTTCCGGGGCTTATTATGGCAATGGCAATGGAGCATACACAGTTTACACTCGTAGAGCCCCTTCGAAAACGAAGCTCTTTTTTAACCTTTATTGCCTCATCTTTAAGAATGCAGAACGTCAAGGTGATTGGCAAAAAAGTTGAGGATATTCCGGCCAAAGCTTATGAGCTGATTACCTCAAGGGCTGTGACCAACACAGAGGATCTGCTTAAACTCTCCCAGCCTTTTATACAAAAAGGTTCAATACTGCTCTATTTTAAAGGACAGAGAGTACATGAAGAGGTTAATGAGAGTTTTGATTATAAAATTATCGAGGCTCCGCATCGAAACTATTTAATGATACAAAGGTAGAAAATGCTTTTAAAAATTTTGCTGACGGTGGGACTGATTTATATCGTCTACATCGCTTTTTTTAAAAAACCGGCACTCAGAAATGAGACACCGCCATCAAGCAGCTCTTCAACAGAAGATGCCACCAATGAGATGGTCGAATGTGCCCAATGCGGTACCTTTACCAGTGCCGATGAAGTGATCTATTCGATGGGTCAAACTTTTTGCTCAAAAGAGTGTGTGGAGAAGACAATATGATTATATTTGGACATGACTATTTTAAAAGAGCCCCCTTTTATGATGTCAAAAGTATCGATGCCATTTTAAGTACACCGCCAAACTCAACACTCTACATAGAGTTTAAACCGGCCTTACTTGATGTTATTGAGCATTGTCAACTCAACAAACTGAGTTTTGCACTTAAAATCGATAATCTCAAAGATGCAGTTTTTGCCCATAATTTTGACGCGACCTATCTCATTACTAATCGTATCATGGCACCAACCATTCAAAAAGCCGCAGATACCTACTTGTTTGATGCCAAAGTCTTATGTATGATCCATGATGATGAAGAGATTCAGGAGTTGGCCTCTATGGGTATCGATGGCGTAATCTTCAGCAAAGGTATCGTTAAAACGACCACGATAGAGTCCTAACTAAAGCGTGTTATACTCTCTATCTCCTGCATCACCCAAGCCCGGGATGATAAATTTATCCTCATTGAGCTTTTCATCCAATTGGGCCACATAGATATCTACCTCAGGGTAGCTTTGTTCTACCTGCTCTACCCCCTCGGGAGAAGCGATCACATTGAGTGAAATAATCTTTTGTGCACCTCTGCTTGTAATAATCTCAACAGCATCACAAAGTGAACCACCAGTAGCTAGCATTACATCCACAAGAATGACGATTTTTTCCTGACAATCAGGTAAACGATCATAATAGAGATGGCTTTTATGAGTTTTTTCGTCACGTTGTATCGCTAAAAACCCTGCTTGTATCAAAGGTAAGGTTTCCATCACAGACTCCTGCATAGGCATAGCCGCACGAAGCACTGATACAACCATATAAGCATCCAAGTCTATCATCTCAAAAGATTCACGACCTCGCCATGTTCTAATCGAATCAATCTTCATTTGGGAGGATTTTAATGCACTGTTTAACAGATGTTTGGTGATCTCTTTGACCGTATGACGAAAACGCAGTGCATCACTTCTTTGATCTCGGAGATTGGCGACCAAGGTCTTTATTAAAGGGGTAGAAATCTGGTGAAGCATCAGGAGTCGGTTACCTTTTCATGACTATCTTCAATCATCTTGTTGGTAGCGATCCTGTCAAGTAAAGGTTTGAGTCTTTCATTATGTATAGGCTTAGGAAGAAAATTTTTAAAGCCTATCTTTCCCAAGGAGGTGATCATCTCCTTATCTAAGGTCGCGGATATAATAATAGTATCCACTTTAAGTTTGCGACTGTAGATATATTGAGCAACACTGTAACCATCAACTATAGGCATCATGATGTCCAAAAAAACCAATTCGATATCAGGATGGTCTCTAAGCATAAACAAAGCCTCTGCTCCATCTTGAGCCTTAAGTATCTCAACACCCTCCTGTTTAAAGTGTTCGAGAAGATATACGGAAAGCAACTTACCAATCGTTGCACTATCATCTGATATAAGAATCTTTTTCATGATGCCCTCTTTGTATGAATCTGACACTTAAACTATTATAACACGTTGTTACGCTTTAACAGCACAATTGTTTCACAATCGTCTTTTATACTGCTTTTCAAACATCGTCTATAGGAAAAAAAGTGTACAATAAAAACAAAAGCCCATTTATGCCCAAACAGTTGCACTATAAAATCTTACTTTTAGAAGATGATCTCGGTCTTAATGATACCATTGCTGATTTTTTATCTGAAAACCATTTTGAGGTTACCTCACTGTATAGCGGTGAAGATGCTCAAGATGCCATCTATGAGAACAATTTTGATCTGCTGCTTTTAGATGTTAATGTACCTGCTCCCAATGGTTTTGAGCTACTTAAGATCATCAGAGATGAGGGTGTCACGGCTCCTGCGATTTTTTTAACCTCTCGTAATGGATTGGATGATTTGGAGACCGGTTATGATGTAGGGTGTGATGACTATATCAGAAAGCCTTTTGCACTTAAAGAGCTCCTGCTTAGGATGCAGACGCTTCTAAAACGTAACTTTTTCCATGCCCACAATGAGACAATCACAATATCCGATGATGTCACCTATGACACAACGGC
>JBFHUP010000233.1:0-3593 GCA_041589975.1 Sulfurimonadaceae bacterium
AAAGTTCTCAGCTCAAGAGTTTGTCAAAGTAAATACTTTTGTTCTGCAAAATCATGATCAGATTCATGCTCAAAACAGTACAAGAACCTTTAAAAACAGCGGAGATCATACTTTATATGGTTTTGAGACCGAATTTGCAGCTAACATTGCCGATTATCACAAGTTTTATGCCAACTACTCTTATGTAGATGGGGAAAACACCGGCAATGTTCTGTCCGGAAGTGCTCAAGAGATGGTAAAAAGTTACTATATCCATAATATTACGCACAACCTGTCACTATCTACGGTCATCAAATATGTGGGGGCTCGGCAACGTATTGAAACAGATACACGCTCCGAAGTCCCATCCTATACGACCTGTGACCTCACCCTAGGTTACCAGCATAAAAAGACCCAAAGTCGTATCAGCCTTGGAGCCAAAAATCTTTTTGATGCCACCTATTATCTACCTTCACCTGAAAACACCTATCCAGATGATTTCAAACAAGCAGGTATCAGTTATTTTATCCGTTTGGAAAAGAGGCTGTGATGCGAATATTCATACTCTCTATTCTTTTTATGATTTCATTGAATGCATCAAAATATGATACATTTTTATTGCGAACTCAAGCATCCATCTTTCCCAAAATCATCCTGCTTGATAAAGCAATAGCAGGTAAAACACAGAACAATGAGATCACGCTTGCCATACATTATGATACGGCCGATCTTGAAGATGCACAAAACTTACAAAAGCTCATCCAAACAAACTATTATGGAGAACTTGGGAGCTATAGATTCACAACCCAGCTGCACCCTTATGGAAGTAAAATACCTTCATCAGTGACCGCTCATATACTGCTTAAAGGGAGTGCTGCACAACAGCAACACATTACTGCCATGGCCCGCCAATCCCGACAGATCACTTTTGCATATGATTATAAGGACTTTAGCAATCAGATACTTATAAGCCTTCTTGTCAAAGAAAAAACCTATATCTATTTAAATAAAGAGGCATTAAGCCACTATGGATTAAAGTTTATCCCTGTATTTTATAAGATAGTAAAGGTATACTGATGCCAAAACTCTCTCTAACACTAAAGATCACAACTTTTTTTATCGGTGTTTCCATTGTCACGCTGCTCTTTTTATATATGGTGTTTTATAACCTTTTTGAGACTCGGCTTTTAGAGGCAGAAAAACGTAAAGCAGAACTCATAGCTCAGACCATCGAACCTACATTAGCGTTAAATCACTATTTCGGCCTTAAAGATGAGTCCATTCAGTTATTACAACAGACACTGAAACATCAAGCGGTATTGGGGCTTGAAGTCACTATTAACACCTTTATGAGCTGGAAAAAGTTGCCTGTTGAGAGTGATATCATTACCATTAACTACCCGATTCAAGACAGCATGGACAAACACCAGACAGGGAACATCACTTTACACTACACAAAAGAGGATCTCACCAAAAGTCTTAAAGAGGTACAAACAACCATCTTAATCTATTTAACCCTGCTTGCTGTGATCTTTGTTATCTTTGCTTTATCTACCCGTTATCTTTTAAATCCTCTGCAAAAAATAGCCAAAGAGGTACAAACCTATCAACCGGGTTCTTCTATTGACTTTTCTGACATCCGTAAAGAAAAAGAGACCCAAGCGATCACGGAAGCCTTTAAAGGGATGCTGGACAATATCAGAGAGTATACCGCCCTGCTTGAACGGTATAAACTTTCCGTAGATGAGAGTGCTATAGTCTGTCGCATGTCGGTACACAGTATCATTACCTATGCCAACGAAACTTTTTGTCAAGTTTCCGGCTATGATCGGCAAGATTTAATCGGACGCAGTTTTAACACCCTTATTCACCCCGATATGAGCAGTCAAATTTTCCCTGCCATGCAGGAACAGGTACGACACAAACAGATTTGGAAAGGAACACTGAAAAACCTGCACAAGGATGGTACTGCTTTTTATGTTAAGGCTACTATGGTCCCCATCTTAGATGACCATAGCGAGATTATTGAAGTAATTGGAATCCTGCATGACATTACGCAAATCATCAAGCAACAAGAGCAGATCTCACGTCAAACTACAGACTTTATCACCGGTCTTCCCAATCGTACCAAACTGATTGAAGATATTGAGAGACTGCAAGCTCCTAAATTCGCCCTGATTGCCTTGGATGATTACAATATCATTAAGGACTATTACGGTGTTCAAATCGGCAATCAAACCATCACAGAAACCTCCCATCTGATCCAGGAATATCTCAACCGGGAAGATATCGCAATTTATAAACTTGCTTCAGGTGAATTTGGATTGCTTGTCGGTGAACAGGTGAGTGTAGATACCTTTAAAAAGATTTGTGCAGATATCATTCACAAGATCGATAATTACATCGTGCATGCTGAAGAAAACTCTTTTAATATCTCAGCCACATCCGGTTTGACATTCACTCCTGACAATCTACTTAGTAATGCCTCTTTAGCTTTAATGCATGCCAAAAAGACTCGTAAATCCCATGTCATCTTTGAAGATACCGACAATCTCATTCATCATTATGAAAACAATCTTATGTGGACCAAAAAACTTAAAGCTGCTTTGCAAGAAGATCGTATTAAAGTGTTTGTACAACCTATTGTCAATGCTCAAACCCTTCAAACCGATAAATATGAGTGTCTTGTTCGACTGCAAGAGAGTGACGGCAAGATCATTTCACCATTTTTCTTTTTAGACATAGCCAAGCAGTCCAAACAGTATCACCATATAACCCGAAGTGTCATTGCCCAAAGTTTTAAAGCCTTTGCCGCCATTGCTAATGTTGAGTTCTCCATCAACCTTTCTGTTGAGGATATGCTGCACACAGAGACTCAACAATTTCTCAAAGAGCAACTCGAACATTATAATATTGCTCACAGAGTTGTTCTTGAAATTGTAGAATCTGAAGGAATCGAAGAGTTTCAAGAGATTACACAGTGTATTGCCGAACTCAAATCTTTAGGATGTAAAATTGCCATTGACGACTTTGGTACAGGATACTCAAACTTTGCCTATTTAATGCAGCTTAATGTTGACTACATCAAGGTAGACGGTTCTTTGATCAAAGAGATCCACCATGATCCCAATTCTCATATCATCTCTCAAACGATACTCAATTTTGCCAAAGAGCTTGAGATTGCTACCATTGCAGAGTTTGTCCACAATCAAAGTGTCCAAGATCATGTCACAAAGATGGGATTTAATTATCTGCAAGGTTTTCACTTAAGCGAACCCTTTGATATAGAGCAGCTGGTTCAAAACAGCCGAACCACTCAATAAGTTTTGCCCATAAAAACCCTTTTAGGGTAAAAGAGGTAAAGCTTTATCCATACTCTCTAAGATCTTTGACATCTCACTCTCACTCACTTCAATACGTTTAATACTTTGATTATCTTTTTGCAGAGCTTTGAGATCTACTACCGTGCCCGCAACTAATGCCTTTTGTGTTTCAAGCCCCTCTCCAGAGAGTGTATACAGTACCCATTTAGGACCCTCCAAAGATAAAACCATATAAGCGGCATCAGAAGCTGCCAAGATCGTATGTGCCTGTAACTGTGTTAAGGCTCCATA
>JBFHUP010000234.1:0-3588 GCA_041589975.1 Sulfurimonadaceae bacterium
AGGTGGGGCTGTGATTATACCGATGCCGGGTGCCAAAGCCAATGAGATTCAAAAGGTTATTGTTGAACCACTGGAGCAGAAGATCAAAGAGATCAAAGGTGTCGAGCATATCTATGCCACAGCCAAAGACTCTGTGGGGATTATCCAAGTACAGTATTATATAGGTGAAGATAAAGAGTCTTCAGATCTGAAGCTTTATGATCTGGTGATGAAAAATATCGATCTGCTTCCTAAAGGAGCCATGCAACCTATCGTCAAGACCATGGATATCGATACCGATATCCCGATTGCGACCATTGCATTTTATGCTAAAGATAAACGTCTCTCTATGACCAAGCTGTATAAAAAAGTTAACAAGATCGGATATGAGATCAGCCGTATTGAAAATGTAGCTACCGTAGATCTAAAGGGCGAGAAAAAAGAGCAGTTTAATGTCTTGGTTAAGATGGACAAACTTAATCACTACAATATTACTATGGGACAGGTAGCCATGGCGATGAAGGGTCTGACTTTTTCCCTTCCCGATGGCAAAGCCCGTCTTAAAAACGGTGAGTTTGTTACCTTCGGTATCGAAAACGCGATTAAGACCAAAAAAGATATCGAAAATGTGATCGTCGATAAGTATGAAGGGCGTGCGGTGTTGATTAAAAATATCGCTAAAGTCACCAAAGGGTACGATATCCAAAACAAAAAAAGTGCCTATTTGTATACCAAAAAGGATAAGGATATTGCAGGTGAGATCCCTCAAACGACACTTACGATCTCCAAACTCAAAGGTGCCAACACCGTTAATATCAATGAAACCATTTTTGCTTATTTAGAAGGAATGAAAGAGCAGCTTAAAAAAGATGGTATTGGTTATGTGATTACCAGAGATGATGGTTATACGGCCAATCATGCCGTCAATGAACTGGTCTTTCATTTAGAGATATCTATTGCCATTATCGCGGTGCTGCTTATCTTTGCATTGGGCTTTAAAGAGGCTGTCATTGTTTCATTGACCGTACCGATGATCTTAGCCTTGACACTGTTTGCAGGTTTTGTGTTAGGTGAGACGATCAATCGTATTACCCTTTTTGCTCTGCTTTTGAGTCTGGGGCTGCTAGTCGATGCCGCTATTATCGTGATTGAAAACATTCACAGGCATATGCATGATCCGGCCAACAGTGAGAAATCACTTTTTAGATTGGCTATTGATGCGACCAATGAGATCGGAAACCCGACCAATGTAGCAACGATTGCGATTATCATGACCTTTGTTCCGATGTTTTTTGTGGGTGGTATGATGGGTCAGTTTATGCACCCGCTGCCAGTCTTTGTACCGCTGGCACTCTTTTTCTCCTTGGTTGTGGCGTATATCTTTACACCCTATTTAGTAGATAAAATTTTAAAAAAACGTGAGAAGTAAGCATGGTAAGAAAAGAAACCTATTTAGAAAAGCTCATCCTTGCGATACTGAAAAGTTTTTGGCTTAAAACATTTGTGTTGCTTGTAACGGTAGCTGTATTTGCTCTATCTATCTATATGGTTGCTCCATCGATGATGGTTAAAGCAAAGATGCTTCCGGGTAAAGATTCTGATACTTTTTCTCTTTATGTTGATCTGCCTAAAAGTGCCTCGATCAAAGCAACGAAAGAGGTTACGCAGTGTATCTCTGAGGCGTTAATGAAAGAAAAGAGTGTGGAGTCGATCTCTGTCTTTGTGGCAGAAGGTCAGCCACTTGATTTTGCCGGTATGGTCAAAGGTTCAGCTTTAAAGCAGGGTGAGCATGAAGCAGAAGTGATGGTAAACATCGCTAGAGCAACGCATCGTGATGAGAGAAGTTTTAATCTTATATCCAGAGTCAGACCGGTGATTCAAAAAAAGTGTTCATTTCACGATGCCAACATCAAGTTCATCGAATTGCCAGCTGGGCCTCCGGTGCTGGCTTCCATCGTAGCAGAGATCTATGGAGGCAAGAGTTTTGAAAGTAGACGTGCCTTTGCAAAAGAGATCGCAGAAGTGTTTAAAAAGCAAGAGAAACTTGTAGATGTAGATGTACTTGCTGATGAAGATAGTTATCGTTACGGACTCTTTCTTAATACCAATGAGATACTTAATAGCGGTGTTGAATTAGAGCAGGTCAAAAAGATGATCTACATCGCTGCTGAAGGCAGTGATATAGGTTATGTTAACAGTGAAAATGCAGAGAATCAGATCCCCATATTTTTAAGGCTTGATAAAAGTCGTTTTTTAGCCAATGATTCATTAAAATCATTAGAAGCGAAACTTAGAGATTTTAAATTGATGAATCCTATGGGATTAGCGATACCGATGACACAGTTTGTCAAGATCAAAAAGTTGCCTAAGGCAGCAACAGTTACCTCTAAAGATCTCAAAAAGATGATCTCAGTTATCGCCGAGACAGATAACGAAAGTCAGATCTATCCATTGTTGGATGCCAGAACAATGATCATGGAAACTTTTACAGACAAATATGATGTGGAATCTAGCAGTATGCTCAACCTTCGACTAACAGATAAAAAAACTAAAGAGGTATTTGATCTGGTCTGGGATGGAGAGCTGAAAGTGACGATCGATACTTTTATCGATCTGGGTGGTGCCTTTATCGGAGCCTTGATCTTGATCTATCTTTTAATGGTGCTTTATTATCATAACTTTAGTCTGGCAGGGGGCATTGTGCTTTCAAGTTTCCTTTCCCTTGTTGGCGTTATCGTAGGGCACTATGTGATGGATAAGATGACGGCTGATCCTTTTTATCTGACAGCTACATCACTGATCGGATTTATCGGTTTAATTGGTATCAATTCGAGAAACTCGCTTTTGATTATCGATTTTGCCAAACAGCTTATCCATGAGCAGGGATTGCACTCCCAAAAAGCTATTGCCGTGGCAACGGCTACCAGAGCCAAGCCTATTTTACTGACGGTACTTGCCATTGTGTTGGCGAGTTCGTTACTGGCAACAGATGCTGTATTTGGCGGTCTGGGTGTCGCACTTATTGGAGGTACTTTGTTCGCCTACTTGGTCTCACTTTTCTTTGTGCCTATCGTCATTCAGGGGCCTTTGAAACAGTATGATAAGAGTGGGGATATGGATAGTGAGATGTTACATGCTTCAGAAATAGCATCAAAATAGGGGGTTCTCTCTTTGTGCTGGGTGCAAGCTTAAAACATCTTAGGGATATTTTCAGGTATCTTCATCGCTAAGAGTTTTTTGATTCTGGTTTCTGTTTTGGGGTGGGTTTGCAAGATAGAAGCTCTTTTTTGTTCCTCCTGCGGTACGAAGAATTTTCGTAACATATAGGGTTCATCATGGCTTACTTTATGTAAAGCCAAAGCCAGAGGACGGGACGACCCCATAAGCATAGCAGCCGTATAATCCGCATCATACTCTCGTATACGTGAAAGAAGCAGTTGCAGCAGAGCGTTGATAAAAGGTGCTACGATCAAAATGGCAACACCCAGCCAAGGAAAGCTAACATCCCAAAAGAGATAAGCCGGCAAAAACATTACCACCATAATCTGGCCTAAATAGGAAAAAATAGTCATCAGTCTGTGGATGAGATCTGTCATACTCATAAGCCAT
>JBFHUP010000235.1:0-3584 GCA_041589975.1 Sulfurimonadaceae bacterium
CATCTGTAAGGGTGCGATACCGACACCTTGATTCGATTTTTCATACTCGTACTTAAAACCAAGTCCCTTGGGTATATATTTCATATCTGGAAAATTATAGGTCATATAATAACGCTGTAACTCAGAGACATAATAAAGCTCTAAATGACTGTTATCACTTTTAAGTGGATTACCTGTAGCTGGATCGATGATATCAACGGCTGTCACATCAGCATCATTACGACTTACACCAAAGGGCATACTAAAGCTTCTATATCCAAAACCAACGTCACCCCAAGAACGACGAATCGGTTGCATATAGATGTCGAAAAACTGCGTATCTTCTTCTGGGTCAACATAATAGATTTGATCTGGCCCTTGTTCTAACTCGGCTGATTGTGCGTAGGTACGTGAATAATTAATAGAAATCTTCCAAGTATTTGGGAGTAGTGTCATACCTAAGGTCACATATTGGATGTGCGAATCCGTTCCATTAAACCCTAAGACTTCTGATCCTGCACCATCACCTAGGCTACTTGCTTCATAGTGCGTAATCTGAAGGTTAAACTTGCTGTTTTTTCCATCGGTCTCAATATCATGCTTGATATCATCGATCTTTTTAACAATAGTCTCAGCACTTTTTAATGCTTCGACGGTCTCTATGACTTTTTCAGCCGTGTCCAGACTTTTTTGGACATCTTCCGAATCCGCCCAAACAGCTGCTGCTGCCAGTAACACAGCAATCAATACTTTTTTCATAAACTAACCTTTTTCACTCTTATACATATTCCTGTTTATATTTATAACTTAGACCGACTTAATAACGACTTCATCTTCCAAAGGATAAACAACATAGGCTTCAACTCTTTTACCTGTAATCTTATTCACCCCAAAAAGATAGTTTTTGATCTGTTTGGCATGATACTCATACCCCTCTTGACTCGATTTATAATCAATCACCACATAATGATCACCCTTATCGATCAGCAGATCGATATAATAGAGCTTTTTATCAATGGCTAAAGGCTGCTCTTTGGATACTTTTCCTGAAACCAGTGATACAAAGTTCTCATTTCCAAGCAGCGTTTTTATACGACTGTGAATCTGCTGCTGCTTTTCATAAGAGATATTAAAACTGTTTTTAAGGGCTACCATCGCATCCGCAATCGCCGCAGGATCAAAATCAGCCAACATCTCCAAAGCATAGTGCAAGGCCAGACCAAACTCAATCGCTTCTAAATCCCCTTCTGTCGTCTCACTTTTAGCTGTGACCTCCTGATGACCGACACATACCGGTCGATACTCAAAGGCCGGTCGTTCGACCACCTCCATGGTAACCTTTTCATAACGGGGTTTGGTACCATAACTCACGGTATCAAGATCTAAAAGTTCAAACATCGAAAGTTTTGGTTTTTTGACAATATATAGTGAAATCTCAGCACGGGTAAAAGCGACATACAAAGCATTAAGCTCATCTTCTTTGGCCATCATTTTATTATAATCAATTGCTTTGGCATAGTGTGGATCCAATCGCTCTCTGGACTTTTGACGCAGATGAATATCAAGCAGCTTGGTTTTATCATAACGGTAGATCAAAGGGGATCTGTCAGGATTGCGTTTGCCCATACGGTCCAGAGTGATCACATGTTTATACTCAAGCCCTTTGGATTTAAAAATCGTCAAGACTCTGACGCCTACTTGGTCCAATCTAGCTAAGGATTCCGACTCTCTGTCGATCTCAAAAACCAGTTCATCGATATCTTTGTAGTTACTGGCCGTATTGATGAAGCGAATGATGTTTTGATCTCCGGTATAGAGGCTGTAGACCCTTACAAGGGTGTGTAAGAGCTTTTTAAGACCAATTGGTTTGATATCAAGACCAAATGGTTTGGCACTTTCAAGCCCAAAAAGAGCCTTGAAATTCTCAAAATAGATCCCCTCGTTGAAGTAGTAATACTTTAACAGTTGAATCAATCCGGCAACCTGCGGATGATTGATCAATTTTGCCGTGGTTTCTGTCACCACTTCCACACCCAAAGCCTTAACTGCTTCGGCAATCACCAAACCATCTTTGTTGGTCCAGGTCAAAATCGCGATATCATTGGAAGCAACGCCGTCATCTAAAAGCTGAGATACTATCTGTGTCGTTTCACTCACAAGCTCTTCATTTTCTCGGATCTCAACATAGCCTGTGTCATGGCCCCCTGCTACCTCTTGGTCATAATAACCTTCGATATGTTCTCTAAAGGTTTGATTGACAAAATGAACCACCTCTTTTTGTGAACGATAGTTGACATTCAGCCGTTGCAGATCGACGCCGAAATCCTCTTGGACTTTGGCAAATAAGGCTTTGTTACCCCCTCTAAAACGGTAGATGGACTGCTTGATATCCCCTACATAAAAAAAGCTTTTATAATCTCCTGCTCCCTCTCCTGAAGCGAGCTCTTCAATAAGCGGTCTGAGTATCTCAAACTGTACCACTGAAGTATCTTGAAACTCATCCAGTAGGATATGATCGATCTTGCTATCGAGTCGAAAATAGATAAAATCTTTATCCAAGCCTCCGCGTAAAAGCTTGTATAATATAACCGTCACATCGTCAAAACTAAGCTCTCCGCCATGTTTGGCGACCTGCATACGGCTTTGACCATAAAGCTCTAAAAGTGAAAACAGATCATAAAAAAACTGCTCCTCTTTGGCTTTATAATAGGCTCTTAAAAGCTCATACAATTCCGCTAAAACACTATCCATCTCAGGCACAAAACATTTAGAAAAAGTACGATAATTCAGACTCTCTTTACCGATCCAGCTTTTAGCCAACAGCTCTTCCATCGTCTCAAACTGCATGCCTCCCTTGGCTGTTGCAGAAGCATCCTTAGAGTGCATAACCAACTTTTGCAGTTGGAAAGCTTTTTGTAAAGCCTTCTGCTCTAAAGCGACATAGGCATGGGGTTTAAAGGCCATGCGGGGAAACTCTTTTTGCTTCACATACAGTATCTCTAAAAGCTCAAACAGATCACTCAAACGCTTTTGTGTCATAAGTGAAAGATGAATCAACCTTTTTTGCTCATTGGCCACTTCCGTGCGACTCAGCATCTGCTTGATCACTTCGACATCTTTAGCCGAATCTTTGATCCCAAAAGTAGGCTGCAAACCTTCATAGAGTGAAAATTTACGAAGAACTTGGGCAAAAAACTTATCGAGGGTCATGATCTTCAGCTCACTCGTTAACAGACGTTCGAGGATCACCTCTTTGACTTCGATAAGCTCTTGGGGATCACACTCTAAAGTCTGGGCAATCACGGCCAACTCTCCACGGTGTTCTAAATCCATAAGGGTCGCTACGATACGTTCGCTCATCTCAGAAGCAGCTTTGTTTGTAAAGGTCAACGCCAAGATCTTTTCAGGCTCGATACCCATAAAAAGCAGTGATAGATAACGTACAACCAGATTAAAAGTCTTTCCCGATCCTGCAGAGGCTTCAAAGCCTAAAAAAGGAACAAAGGCCATCAGTGAACCCTCCCGCATATATAGGCATAATCGCAAAACTTGCACAGACTCTGATCCTCTGTTTGATCAAAGTTAAACTCTTTAGTCGAGGTAAG
>JBFHUP010000236.1:0-3554 GCA_041589975.1 Sulfurimonadaceae bacterium
AGCAACAGCCTTAAAATAGTCAGTGGCGAAGATGATGAGCATGTATTGCGACTTGATGCTGCTGACTGGCAGGTCAAAACTGATGGCTTGGGCAATGAAGTGAGTGTGGAGCAAGGAGATAACTCCTATACCGTCTACACAAGTACCAGTGCCGAACATGAGTATGATCTCTTTATTGATGAGATGATCACCATCGTGTTAGAAAACTAAATGGAGAATAAAAGAGCGTTTATGGGACGTTTAAAAACGGAGTTACTTGTCGGTCTTTTGGTTGCACTGCTTACAGCGGTTGCCTATTTGACGATGCCTACAAAGTTTCAGGCATTGGATAATCAGCTGCGGGATTATATGTTTCTTATCAGAGGTCCTGTCAAGCCTTCAGGTAATGTGATCATTATAGATATCGATGAAAAAAGTCTTCAAAAACTGGGACAGTGGCCCTGGAAACGTAAAGATTTTGCTCAGGTTTTACGTAATCTAACCCAGGCTGGTGCAGCTATTATCGGTTTGGATATCGTCTTTGCAGAACTGGATAACTCCAACCCTAGCAAAGTTTTAAAAGAGTTGGGTATGAGCAGTGAGGGTGTCGAAGATTATGATCAGATCTTAGCGGATACAGTGGCTCAGACGCCTACGATTTTAGGGTATGTCTTTCAGATGGAAGATGACGGGATACAAGCTGATCGTCTGCCAAGTGTACCGGCTATCTTTATAGAGCGTAACAAACAAGACAGAGAGTTTTTGCTTCATGCTCATCGAGCTACACTCAATATTCCTATGCTTCAAGAGGCTGCTTATTCCAGCGGATTTTTTAATACCCTTCCGGATGGTGATTCAGGCATCATCCGCAGTGTTCCTTTGGTGATGAAACATCAAGGTGTTGTCTATCCCTCGCTTTCCATGGAGATGATTCGTATTATGAGTGAAGCGTCCAAGGTATTTGTTAACTACGGCGAAGATATCGGTGTAGAGACCATACAGTCTGGTGATATCGAGGTCCCTACAGATCAGTTTGGCCGACTCTTGGTAAATTATCGGGGCCCTGCTTTTAGCTTTATGTATCTGAGTGCGTATGATATCTATCAAGGCAACTTTGATCCCAAACAAGTAGCGGGTAAATTTGTCTTGGTGGGAACTTCGGCTGCGGGACTTTTGGATCTTAGAGCCACCCCTTTTGCCAATGTCTACCCGGGTGTCGAGATCCATGCCAATGTGATTGACAATATTTTAACGCAGGATTATATCTGTAAACCTTCATGGACCATAGCGGTAGATATGTTTTTGATCTTTGGTATGGGGATTGTTCTGGCTGTGATCTTAGGACAGCTTAGTGCCATCATGACGGTGATCGTTTTGGTCATAGCTATGATGATGGGATTGGGATTTAACTACTATATGCTTTTTGAAAAAGGTATCGCACTCAATATCTTATTTGATGTGGTGATTTTGTCTATTTTGGTCTATATCATCTCGATGGTTTTGAACTATTTTTTAGAAACCAAACAGAAAAATCTGATCAAAGGCAAATTTGCCAACAAGGTGAGTCCGGAAGTGATGGAGGATATCTTAAGGCATTCAGATACAGAGGATTGGGACGGGATTGAAAAAGAGGTCACGGTCTTTTTTTCCGATGTCAGAGGTTTTACCAATATCTCCGAAGCGATGGGCAATGCCAAGACACTCATCCAACTGATGAATGATATCATGGAGCCTATGACAGAGATCATTACGGATGAACACGGTACGGTGGATAAATTCATCGGGGATGCCATCATGGCCTACTGGAATGCACCGCACGATGTCAAAAATCATGCGGATAAAGCAGTACAAGCAAGTCTCAGACAGCTTTTTGAACTTCAAGGGCTTAATGATAAGGTGCGTCAAGACCCCCGCTACAAAAAAGTGGTAGCTATGGCTGATGCCAATCATATACCGGTTATAGATATCGGTATCGGTCTGAATACGGGTAAAGCGATTGTAGGCGAAATGGGTTCAAAGGGACGATCCGACTATACAGCCATCGGAGATGCGGTCAATCTGGCTTCCCGCCTAGAATCCCTGTGTAAGTACTACAATTCACGTCTGAATATCTCCAACTTTACCAAAGCCAAACTCAAAGGGGAGTATATCTACAGGTTTTTGGATCTGGTGACAGTCAAGGGCAAAAAAAAGCCTGTAGAGATTTGGCAGATTCACGACTATGTGAAGGGACCCAAACGAACACTGTTCGGATTTGATAAGGCTGAACTGATTAAAGAACTTGATTATTACCATCAAGCGATTGATTTTTATAAAGCAGAAGCGTTTGACAAAGCCCTACCTATCTTTAAAGAGATAAACAGCTGGAAACATAAATCTAATCTCAAGATCTATGATATCTATATTGAACGGTGTGAGTATTATATTAAGCATCCGCCGGAGGATTTTAATGGGGTATTTGTCCACACAACCAAAGGGTGACGATTTGCCGAGTTTACGAGGCTAAATCGTCACGAAATCCAAATAGTAAGGCATTAGCTTCGTTGCCTTCTTCGTCACGTACTAGTAGTACGCTTCCTCATCGTCGCCTTGCTACTACCACTTCTGGCACTAAATACCGATACTACCGTCGCTAAAGCGTAAGTGTGGTGTTTGCTTACTTTTTTTGCGGTGAAAAAAAGTGAGGGAGAGAGAAGAAAAAGTAGTGTTACTAAAAAAGTCAGCCTAGAGAGATAAAAGCTTTTGAATAGTAGATAATCAACTATTTCTCTTTCTTTCAGCTTCTTTCGATAATATTTTAATTATTTTTAACTAAATATCATATCAGGACCTTTAATGAAAAAACTCGCTCTATCACTTCTTCTTTTAGTAGGTGTTGCAAAGGCCAACACTTTAGTCGGTACCACACCAGGTCAATTTTCTGTCTCTGAAAGCGGAGCAGCTACCTATGAGATACCTATCTCTGTCTCACCGGGTACGGCAAGCATGCAGCCAAAGCTTGCACTGTCCTATAACTCACAGTCAGGTTCAGATATCGCTGGTATGGGATGGAATCTTACGGGTGCGACGCAAGTCATCTCTCGTTGTACGAAAAGTTACGCCCTTGATAATGCCAAATCTGCTGTAACTCTTGATGCAGATACCTTTTGTCTGAATGGTCAGAGACTTTTTCCTAAGGGAGATGGGACATTTAGAACGCAGATGGAGAGTTTTTCTAAAGTGATTCTCAATGGAACTACAACAGATCCTGACTCATTTATAGTCAAACAAAAGGCAGGTGAAATTCTGACTTTTTCTAAATTTGTAGCTTCAGGCTCGACAAAAGCTATCAACTACTTCATGACCCGTCAAGAAGATCGTATGGGTAATTACATCAAGTACAACTATGATATGACCAATCCTAAAGAGTATCTACTTACAAGTATCGAATACACAGGTAATGATACTCAAGCTTTAGCTCCTTATAACTCTGTGGAAATGGTTTATGAGACAAAACTGGATAAGAGTAGTGGTTATGTAGCTACTACAGCTTATGAAAGTAATAAAAGATTGACCAAGGTGAAGACTTTATCGGG
>JBFHUP010000237.1:0-3542 GCA_041589975.1 Sulfurimonadaceae bacterium
AACACTCAAAGCCAACAGCAGCAAAAAGTATAAAGATAAAATTGTTCAAAACTTTCTACCACTGCTGGGAGCTTTTGCCAAAGATCAGGGTCTGCACTCGCTTTCTGTGATGGATCTTAATGCCAAGTGTCTTATTAGCACGAAAGAGTGCCCAACCGTAGCATGGGAAAATGAACCGGAACTTTTTTTAGAAGATGAACTTTTTTATGCCAAATATAAGGTGATGAATCATTCCCACAAACCTGTTGCTCATCTTATTGCAACAAAAAAGTTACAAACGATACTAACGGGTTTAAAAACAGAGGGCGTGGATGTGATGCTTAATCATGAGGCCTTGTTTGACCAAGGCTTATCCGGTGAAACTGTTTCACAAAATGTGAAAGCCTTTCCTTTAGAAGTACAGGTTCAAAAGCCTGATGGTGCCGTCGTTAAAGCATCAGGTACATCATGGGGAGTCTGGATAGCACTGTTAAGTGTTGTCATTGTATTACTGTTGGTTGTAACCCGTTTATGGCAGCTTAAAAAAGCTAAAGAGCAGCAAACTCAAGAAGTGGCTGCCGTGGTATCCCGTTTTAATGTTATGCATATTAACGAAATCCCTGATCAATTACAGCGGCAACAAGAGCAGTTAGAACACTCCCGTAGTGAACTGGTCCAGGCTGAACAAAAAGCTGAAAAACTGACTCAAAAACTTGCCGAGATTGATCCTGAAGCGAAGCAAGAACTTGAAGAAACGGTGCAATCTTATGAACGAAAGATAATTACAGTCCAACAGCACCTTCAGAGTGTTGGTGAGATTTTACAACCTTTAAAGACCTTTTTTGCCAAGCCTGAACCACTGTTGAGTAAAGAGCAAGAGTTGGCTATTGAGTCTACTTTAGAGCAGAGTTTGGAGCTTAAAGAGCAGGGTGGCGGTTTGGAAGAGCATGTGCAGACAGTTAAAGATAGCATCAACTTGATTAAAGATATTGCCGATCAGACCAATCTTTTGGCCTTAAATGCTGCCATTGAAGCGGCTCGTGCAGGTGAACATGGTCGAGGCTTTGCCGTGGTAGCCGATGAAGTCAGAAAACTTGCAGACCGAACGCAGCAGATTCTTTTGGAGATCGATCAGGTAGCTGCAATTTTGATTGATGAAGTAGCTCAAACAGAACGTCGTATCGATTCGCTGTTTATTGCCATTGAAGGGATTAAGGAGACGCACCAAGAGGAGAATATTGATCAAGAGCTTGATCTGGAAGGAACCATTTCCAGACTCTCTAAAGCCGTTGGCGAATTAAACACGCTGGTACACTAAAAACTAACTATCAGCTTGCTTTGATATAATAAAAAAAACGTTTTTAGGGTATCTATGGTTTCCACCTCTTATAATGAACTTTTATCTGATAAGAGCAAACTGTTAACTGAAATCTACTTTGAACTGCAAACCCAGTTTGAAAAGAAGTATGGTGACAAGACGGTCGTCTTTATGGAGATCGGAACCTTCTTTGAGGTCTATCAAGTTGATGCTACGGATGATGCACCTCAGATCGGTAAAGCCAAAGAGATGGCAGAACTGCTTAATATCCAGTTGACCAAAAAAAATAAATCCCTGCCTGAAATCTCGATCAAAAACCCTCTTTTAGCCGGTGTCCCTTCCGTCTCATTTGAACGCTATCTCAATCGGCTCATAACGCTTCAAGAGTACACTATTGTAATTGTGAAGCAGCGGGGTGAACCGCCAAAAGTAAGTCGTTATGTCTCTCAGATTGTCTCACCGGGAACGAACTTTGATTATGTTTTAGAGAGTAAAGAGAACTTCTTAGTCTCATTAGTAGTTGATAATAATCGTGGTATTTTTTCAGTAGGCTATTCAGCTATCGATGTCACCACCGGTAAGACCTATTTATATGAAGCTCACGGTACTACAGAAGACCCGTCTTTTGCGTTAGATGAGATCTTTCAACTGCTTCAGACCTACAGTACGACAGAAGTGGTGCTGACCTTTAGTGAGACGGTGGAGAATCAAAAAGAGGTACTGCATTATCTGGAGATCGAAGAGCACTATCACTACAGTGTCAATCATGAGACGCCATCGATCAATTATCAAAACCAGCTTTTTACCCAAGTCTATCAGATCCAGTCACTGCTTTCTTCGATTGAACATTTAGATCTTGAACGGCTGCCTCTCACCTCTGAATCCTTGGCCATTCTTATACACTTTATCATCGAACATGATGCGAAGATTGTTCAAAAGCTTGCTTTTCCAACCATACTTTCTAATACACATTTTGTCTATCTAGGCAATGCTGCATTAGAGCAATTGGGTGTCATATCGCATGATAAAAATGAGACAACGGTTTTAAAGCTGATCGATAAATCCTCTACGGCTATCGGCAAACGTCTCTTAAAAGAACGACTCTTAAATCCGATCAAGGATGAAAAAGAGATCCGTCGTCGTTTTGACCTTTCCGACAAACTGATGCGGCACAGTAAGAATATCGCAAGTGCATTACGCAATATTTATGATATCGAACGTATCTTACGCCGTATGAGACTGCAGCGACTGCACCCTTTTGAGATCAATTACCTGCACAGTTCTTTGCAGTCCATTTTAGAGTTAACCGAGTATATAAAAAAACATAAGATTACCAAGCTGACTTTTTCTGATAAAGAGATTTTGGCTTTTATTCGTGAGATTGAACTCAGTTTTAACCTTAATATCTCAGCCAAGTTTACCTTTTCGGCCATTGATGAAAACTTCTTTTATGCCGGTATCGACAGCGAACTGGACGCTTTGATGGATAGCAATGCTAAAGCGATGAATAAGATCGGTCTTATCTCGCAAGAGATCGAGATGCTGGCTAAAGATAATGGCGGTAAAAATGAGTCTAACTATGTCTCACTTGGGTATTTGGAAAAAGAGGGTCACCACCTCAGTCTGACCAAAAACCGTTTTGCCATGATTGAAGAGCTGTTATTAGCTCATGAGATTACGATTGACGGTGAGGTGTATAAGTTTAAAGATTTCAGTTTTAAGCGTTTGACCAACTCAGTAAAAATTCAAGCAGATATTATTGATAAGCTTTCACGAGTGGTGACCAATAACCATATTAAAATTGTTAATCTGGTCAAGGAAAACTTTAAAGAACTGCAGCAGAAGTATGATCGTAGACATACCTTGCTTTTGGAACGTATGATCCATTTTATAGCTGATATCGATGTGGCGGTAACCAATGCCAAGCTGCATGAAGAGTTTAATTATTGCCGACCGCAAGTGATTCAGACGGAAGATGATGAGAATTTTTTACAAATTACGGAACTGCGTCACCCACTGATAGAACGTCAAGAACGACAAGGTATCTATGTTCCTAATGATATCATCATGGGTCGTAAAGATCATTTGGATCTTCCCTATCCTGAGACCGTCATGATGAGTGTGAATGAGGGACGAGCGATTCAAGGTGTGTTGCTTTACGGGATTAACTCATCTGGTAAGTCATCTTTAATGAAGAGTGTCGGACTCGTTGTGATTTTAGCTCAAGCAGGCTTTTATGTACCGG
>JBFHUP010000238.1:0-3512 GCA_041589975.1 Sulfurimonadaceae bacterium
CCATAGTTGATTTTAGGCCAGCCGGACACTTGCAGTGATGGCCATCCATAAAATTGTATTCGGACTTTGAGATTTTTTTTGACCAAAGGCATATCAATAGCCCGCACTTTAAGCCTTACGACTCTTCTGCTTACAACCGGTGCAAAATTAAGAATCGGTTCTCCCTGCTTAATGAAGTGGTCTCTGTCGTTTTTAAGTACTTGAAGCGGATAACCATCTTTGGTGGCAAAAACTTTGGCAGTACTGCTTCGAGAGAGATTGATAGAGGCATTTTTCATCTCTTTTTTGAAGTTTTCTAAGCTGTTTTTTTGTGTCAAAAGAGTGTTGTTGATCTGATTGATCTTGTTTTGCTGGTCCTTTAAAAAGGTCTTTTTCTGCTGCTTTTGAATCTCTAAGGCCTTTTGCTCTTTTTGAATAGCCAAGCGGATGTTACTGACACTGTTGTCCTGCTTAATATACTCATTGTTGGCCACTTCATAATTTCTTTTGGATTCCAGGCCGCTTTCAAACAAAGCTTTGATACGCTCCAGGTTTTTATGAGAGGTGTCTAAATGGCTAATCTCACTTTGCAGTTTATTTTTTAAGGCGTCAAGGGTATCGCCGATCTGGGAGATCTTGTTGTCGTAGATCTCCAAGCCAGTTTTGAGATTATCCTCAAGGTTGTCACGTTGGCGTAAAATCAGTTCGATACTGTTTTGGGTATTGTTGTATTGCGAATTGATATCACTGGTTATACCTTTGAGTTTATCTAAGTATTGGGTATCAAGATCAACCATCTCAAAAAGCAGATCCCCTTTTTTGATTAAACGATTCTCCTGGATGTTATACTCTTTAATATAGCCTGATATAGGAGCTAATATAGGATAGTTGCGTTCGCTGGGATCAAGTGCAATAAGTCGACCCTCTCCTTTGGTTGTCTGTTCCCAAGGCAAAAAAAGCAGCAGTATGATGATCCCTACCGCAAAGGAAGTGATCTTTTTGCCTCTTTTTACAAAAGGTGCCAATTCTGTTTTAAGTAAGACCTTAGAACTCATGGTGCTTTCCTTTGCATAGAAGGTCGAGTTTTGTGGAGAGTTTACCCACTTTGTAAAACCCTTCAATACTCTCATAGACATAGTCAAGCTGTTTTACAAATGAGTTCATGGTGTAGATCAGGGTAACCACAATAATCTCCGAAGCGACAAAGTCACCCACAGGCATACTTCCGTTGATCACCAGATAGCCTCCTAAGATAAAAAAACCGGCAATCATGACACCCTGCATTAAAAAACTGATACCCAACTGTTTGACACGGATTTTAAAATGATTTTCACGGGCATCAATGTAGGCATCCATATGAGACTCAAGTTTTTCATTGACTTTTTGGGGTTCGGTTTGGGTATGAGGGATTTGCTGGAGATAGTAGATGGTCTCGTGTTTGGTGTCTGAACGCTCAATGGCATGTTTGATACCATTTTTACCAAAAAATATAATGAGCACTATATTTACGGTAATAAGCAGTAGTGCACCAAAAAAAAGCTCCATACTAAAGACAAAAAGAAGCAGTAGGGTTAAAAGAATTTGAATCAGAAGTCCTGCCCCGTTAAAGATAAGAACTGGGAAAATCTTTTGAATGGTTGTGATATCAAAAAAGTAGTTCATCAGTTTTTTGATCTGGATGTTGTGATCAATATCTCGCGAAGTCACCGCTTTACCTCCAATATCCAGACCTTCACGGACAAACACTTTTTGCTCAAATTTTTCGATGATATACTCTTGAAGGAGTCGCAAAAAGACAATAAGCACAAAAATGATAGAGATGATAATACCAAGGGTTACGATAGAGATGTAGGAGTGGGCGATAAGACTGTTGATGACAAAAGATGACGTTAGCGGGATAGATAAAACTAAAATTCCTTCCAAAAGGGTGTAAAAAAGAATATAAAAGATGCTTTGTCGATCTGCTTGCATAATTTGCGAAAAGGTGTTGTAGACAATGGATTTGACTTCCATAAAAATTCCTAAAGGGGTTTTAGTGACATTGTAGCGTGGAGAATCTTAGTTCTTTATGTAGGGTTGCTTAAGATTTAGGCTCTTTGTCCAAAGTTTTGAGCTAGAGATTTCAAGGTTGTCTATAGAGTTAAGCAAAGTGGTCGATATCACACTAAAAACGATAGGCTAAACCTGTTCCGACATAGTTTTCGCTCTTTTCATTCAAGCCTAAAGCGGCATTGATATCCCACTGAAGATCATTGGAAATTAGGTAGGTGACCCCTGCATCGATGGCATGTTTGAAGTTGGCATCACTTCTTAAGGGGATATCACTAAAGTACTCTACAAAGCTACCCCATCCATGAGCATGGGTAAAAGCCAAGCCTACGGCTGGTTGCACATTGTAAACCCTCTTGTCGTTGTTGACGCTTGATGCCGTTTGAACAATGCCAAAAACCAAGAGGCCAGACGCAGAGGTGTAATCCCATGAGAGACCTGCCGTTGCATCAATGTGATCTGATGTAGCAGGGGCACTTCCTGTTGGCAATGATAAAATGGCCAGCAGTGAGAGGTTGTAAGCTTTGTGTTCTATGAGACGATACTTGCTTCCGATGGCCAGATCCGAAAATGAGGTTTGTGCCTCTTGACCATCCATTTTATAAGATTGTCTACCGCTCCATAAAAGATCCATTTCCATCTTGCTTGATAGCCCGAAACGAAGATCCATAAGGGGAGCAGTTTGTTTAGCGTAGTCAGGCGTATGATTGTTAAATGCATATTGGTAGCCCAGTTCGAGTACGACCTCTGCGGGTTTAAGGGTGTAGGTTCCAGTCGTAAAACTGGGACGATTTGAAACGATAGCAGAAGATTGTGCAAACAGTTCATGAAGCAGGCCAAAGGCAACAATCAAAAAGATATCTCTGAGCATAGTGTGTCGTTTCATCCTACCATTATACTACGAAATGAGAGGGTTGGAAAACTAGATGTGTTTATTGTCAATGGGAACTTCAAACATTAAGAGTTTACTATCTTCCAAGGGTGTTATAGTGTAGCTGTGCTCATCAACTATTTGCATCTCATCACGGGCTTCTAGGGTTTCGTTTTCAATCTCTATCGAACCCTCGATGACAAAGATAAGACGCCCATATTTTAAGCCCTTCGAAGTGGTTGTGATCTGTTTGGATTCAGTTAGAGTAGTTGCATAGATTCTCGCATCTTGTTTGATGGTCATGGCATCATCTGATGGATCTGCGGACACTAAAGTGACCCACTGATTCTCCTGATTAAAATCACTAAAATCTCTTTTATCATAGATCGGCCGTCCTCCATAGCTATGAGGCAGAATCCAAATCTGAAAAAATGCTACCCGCTCATCTTTGGAAGGGTTGAACTCTGAATGAAAGACACCGTCACCGGCACTCATGTATTGGATTTCCCCCTCATTGATAAGACCATGATTACCAAAAGAGTCTTTATGTTCTAACGCACCCTTGGTTACAATAGATATGATCTCCATATTTTCGTGCGGATGCATACGAAAC
>JBFHUP010000239.1:0-3510 GCA_041589975.1 Sulfurimonadaceae bacterium
CCTTGGAGAGCTTGGCATGTACGACAAATTCAATCACCTGATCGCTTCCTGCTCCGATAATAAGCTCTTTATCCTCAACATCAAAACGTTTGGATAGACCCGCTTTAAGCTCAAACATCGAATCATCCGGATATAAAGCCATCTTTCCGACAATGGAAGCCACCTTCTCTTTTACTTTCGGACTGCAACCAAAAGGATTCTCATTTGATGCCAATTTAACCACATCTTTGGGCTCTACGCCATACTCACGAACAACCAGTTCAATAGGCTTTCCTGCCTCATAAACCGATAGATTATCTAATACACTGTTAAATGTCACTGCTTGCCTCCACATAGGATCCTAACCATTTAATCTCATCACTGTGACGAGCCACTACATCTGCGATTTTTGCATCATCAATATGACCTGCAAAATCGATAAAAAACCAATACTTATACCCTGTTTCATCTTTGGACGGACGACTCTCAATCTTGGTCAAGTTGATATCCGACTGATCAAAATCTTGTAAAAAACGGACCAAAGATCCCGGTTTATCGCCATCATTAAGTTTGACCAAAATCGAGGTTTTTGTGTCATCTGCCGGCTGATTTTTAAAATCACTCAGGACTAAAAAACGTGTCTTGTTTTGACTCGAGTCTTCGATGTTGTCATAGATCGTTGGCACCTTATAAAGCTTGGCTGCGATGTGTGAACAGATCGCTGCCGCTTCAGGATCACCCGCTGCCAACATCGCAGCTTTAGCAGTCGACTCTACGGGAATATGTTCCAGGTCATTAAAACCATGCTCTTTTAAAAATTCGCGACACTGTCCAAAACCTTTATCTTTAGAGTAGATTTTTTTGATATTTTTGGTCTCTAAAGCCAAAGTCGCAAAAGCCATATGAATTGGCATCACTAACTCTGCTACAATCTTCACATTGGTCTTGGCTAACAAATCCAGTGTCTCGCCCACGACACCATCAGTAGAGTTCTCTACCGGAACCACGCCGTACTTCACGCGTCCCGTATCAAGACTTTTAAAGACCGTATCAATCGAACTCATGCCAAGATATTCACTCATGGCACCAAAACGACTCTCTGCTGCTTGATGGGTAAAGCTTCCTTCGGGTCCTAAAAAGGCAACCTTCTCCGCCCGCTCAAGATTTCTTGAAATGGCAAAGATCTCCAAATAGAGAGCCTCTATGGCGGCTCGATTAAGAAGCCCTTTATTCTTTTCGTTAAGCTTGGTCAAACGGTCAATAATCGCAACTTCTCTCTCAGGTCGATAGATAGGAGCCCCAGAGCTGTTTTTGATCTCACCGACACGATGTACAACCTTCATACGTTCATTCAATAGATCCAAAATCTTACCGTCTAGGGTATCAATGGCGTTTCTACAATCCTCTAATGTTTTCATGCCTCTCCTAATCCAGGAATTCCACTTCGTTTGCGATCAAATCTTCAAACGTTTCACGACGACGAATCAGTCTCATCTCGCCCTGACTCACAGCGACTTCCGCTGCACGGCCACGCGTGTTATAGTTGCTTGCCATCGTAAAACCGTAGGCTCCGGCACTGTGTACACAGATAAGGTCATTATGTTCTAAGATAGGAAGCTCTTCTTGTTTGGTTAAGAAATCCCCACTTTCACATACAGGCCCCACCACATCGGCAGGCGTTTTTTGAGCATTGCCTTTATCGGTTACGACTTCGATCTTATGATAGGCATTATAAAGTGACGGACGTAAAAGGTCATTCATCGCACCATCTACAACCACAAAACGGCGATCCCCATTCACTTTTTCATAAAGGACCTTCGTTAAAAAGTAGCCGTTATTAGCCATCAGATAACGACCCGGTTCACAGATGATCGTCATATCAAGTCCTGTCATGGTTGAAAGAATGGCTTGGGCATAATCCACCGGATCAATTGTGGTTTCATCCTCATAAACAACGCCAAGACCACCACCCACATCAAAAAATGTCAGTTCAATGCCTACAGCCTGAAGCGTGCGTACCAGATCAGCTACGATCACTGAGGCTTCACGGATCGGTTCTAACTCAGTTAGCTGCGAACCGATATGAAAATGAATACCCACAGGATCAAGGTTGGCACTGTTTTTAGCCTTCAGATACATACGTTTAGCCGTATCAAGGTCAACCCCAAATTTATTTTCATGAAGTCCCGTTGAGATGTAGGGATGGGTCTTTGGATCGATGTTTGGGTTCACACGAATGGAGATACGAGCCTCTTTGTTAAGTTCAGCTGCAATCATCTCAACACGTTTCATCTCCGCTTCACTCTCTAAATTAATAAAAAGGATGTCAGATTCTAAAGCTTCACGGATCTCATCATCACGTTTACCCACACCCGAAAAGATAATCTGATATTTTGGGATACCAGCTTTGATCGCACGACGTACTTCACCTATGGAAACACAATCGGCTCCGGCACCCAGTTTGGCCATGTGAGCTAAAGTAGAAAGGTTAGAGTTTGACTTAACTGCAAAAGCCAAAATCGATTTGCGGGCTTTAAATGCTGATTTAAGTGCATTGTAATTCGTGGTGATACCATCAAAATCGTAAAGATATAAAGGTGTTCCATACAGCTTAGCTGCTTCGCTGAAATTCATTAAAAAGTCCTATCTGAAATTGCACGATTTTAGCAAAAAAGAGTTTAAAAGAGTATGAGAAGAGTGATAAAATATAGAGTTCTTAATCAGCAGTGCATTAGTGCATTTTTTATCTTCTGGCTTTTTTAATCCAAACCACAACAGAAACCAAAAAGATGAGCACCACCGGCAAGATAATCCCAACCTCAGGTAAAAACATCCCGCTTTGCGTCAAACGTCTGAGCAAAAAGAGCGTTCCCCAGGTCATAAGTGTCACTAAAAGAGCTAAAAAAGAAAAAAGTGAGACATTAAGCGAACGCGAAGATATCGGAACAAAAAAGAAGATAATCAAAATGAGTGCCGGTGCAAACAAAGGATAAACCATCATCGTATAAAGTGCTGTATAGACCTTATCGGCATTTGACTTTTGTTCGTCCAACAGCGTAATCGCTTCAATCGCATCAACGATGGAATAGGTCACCTTTCCTTGGTGAATG
This sequence comes from Sulfurimonadaceae bacterium, assembly GCA_041589975.1. Taxonomy (GTDB): domain Bacteria; phylum Campylobacterota; class Campylobacteria; order Campylobacterales; family Sulfurimonadaceae; genus JBFEYF01. The sequence goes on from JBFHUP010000239.1 coordinate 3,090, forward strand.
TGATCTAAGATATCTGGCTTGAACCCTTCTAAGATCTCGATACTTTTATCCTCAAAAGAGTCCGCTACTTTTTGTTCAAACTCAATCTCTGAATCTTTTAAAAACTTCGATGCATGCGGAATATACCACTTATCGTCACGATAAAATGCGGCTTTAGCACGGATAATCTCAACAACATCTCTGTTTTTTTCATGAAAGATACGAAGCCCCTCAGCCTTTTGAATTGCTGGGCGAAGCGTCTTAAAATAGACATAATAGTCCTTATATTTAAAAAAAAGATCTTCTGTCGTTCTTGAAAGAGTCTTTTTATCGGAGATACTTGCCACATACTCTTTAGCATAAGCATATTTGGTCGTATGGGCTATAATAAAGATCAAGGTAATAGCCGTTGAGACATAAACAAAAGGACGCAGAACTTGCC
>JBFHUP010000240.1:0-3499 GCA_041589975.1 Sulfurimonadaceae bacterium
ACGTATCCACTTGGAGACCTCCTCAGTGCTGCACCGCCAGCTTGATATAGAGCATGTCAAAGCGGACACGTTTTGGAGGATCTCTGATGATCAGAGTCAACACTACCCGCAAAACGCTTTAGTGGAGATTCCGGCAGGGAAAGTGAGCTTGGGTAAAAAACTTGGTGATGATTATTATGGATGGGATAATGAGTATGGTTCACTTACGGTAGATGTTGAGGCGTTTAAAGTCTCTAAATATCTGGTAAGCAACGGTGAGTTTATGGAGTTCGTTTTAGAAAACGGTTATAAAGAGGAAAGGTTTTGGAGCCATGAAGGGTGGCAGTGGCTGCAAGATGACGGTAGGGATTTCCCTCATTTCTGGATTGAAGATGGTCAGAGTTTTAACTACCGAACAATGTTGCAGATTATCGATATGCCGATGAATTGGCCTGTGGATGTTAACTACCATGAAGCTTATGCCTTTTGTCAATATAAAAGTGCTAAAGAGGGAAAAAATTATCGCATGCTCAGTGAAGCGGAGTGGTACCGTTTGGCGGATTATGTCAATGTCAAAGAGCGACTGCAAAAGGGCAATATTGACTTGGCTGAAGTAGCCTCAAGTCAAGCTGTGGATAAACATCAGTTTAATGATCTTTATGATGTTGCCGGTAATGTATGGCAGTGGACAGAGACCCATATCGATGGTTTTGAAGGGTTTAAGCCCCATCCGGCCTATGATGACTTCTCCACACCGACATTTGACAGTAAACACAATCTTATCAAAGGTGGATCGTGGATCTCAACAGGAAATGAGACGCTTAAAAGCTCACGTTATGCTTTTAGACGTCACTTTATGCAGCATGCGGGCTTCCGTTATGTACAATCAGATAAGGCTTTTAAAGTGAATGATGTAAACAGTTATGAAACCGATAGTTTAGTCTCACAATATTGTGACTTTCATTATGGACCGAACCATTTTGGTGTTGAAAATCTTGCCTTATCTTTGGTAGATATTGCCATGAAGTATCAAGATCATGACAAGCGGGGTCATGTGTTAGATCTCGGGTGTGCCGTAGGGCGTGCCAGCTTTGAGCTTTCTAAATATTTCGATGCGGTAACAGGCATTGACTTCTCGGCAAGTTTTATTCAGGTAGGAACCCACCTTAAAGAGGGCGGCAGTATCAGTTATATTCGCCATGTAGAGGGTGATATTACACGTACAGAGTCGGTTGACCTGAAAACATTGGGATATGATCAAACAGCATCTAAAATAGAATTTATGCAGGGTGATGCCTGTAATCTTAAGCCGCACTATAAAGATTATGATCTTGTGATTGCTTCAAATCTTATTGACCGTCTTTATGACCCGATGCTTTTTTTAGATGATATCAAACATCGTGTGAACCAAGGCGGGCTTTTAGTGATCTGCTCTCCATATACTTGGCTGGAAGAGTTTACAGCCAAAGAGCATTGGCTGGGTGGTTACACGAAGGATGGTCAAGAAGTTACCACATTAGATGGCCTAAAAGAGGCTTTAGATGACAGTTTTGAGCTTGTTGATGAGCCGCTTGATACACCGTTTGTCATTCGTGAAACGGCACGAAAATTTCAGCATACGATCGCTCAGGTAACGGTATGGAGAAAAAAATAGTACCTTTTGACCAAGAGACCCATCGTGAGCTTAGTGATGCTGAGAAGTATGCCGAGCGTGAGCGTCTTTTTGGGACCGATGATCTCTATCCTATGTGGGTGGCTGATATGGAGTTTCAAGCCGCACCGGCTATACAAGAGGCTTTAGAAAGTCGGGTAGCACATGGAGTGTACGGCTATGCCATGCCTGATTTGGCTTTGCGTGAAACTGCTGCCAACTGGTATCTGAAACGGCATCAGCTTATCTGTGATGCCCAAAAATTTAGAGCCAGCCCCAGTATTATGACAACCATGAGTGCTGCTATTGAAGCTTTGAGTCAGGAAGGCGAGGGTGTGGTCACCTTTATCCCGATTTACCCGCCTTTTATGGAGGTCGTGAGTGAACAAAACCGAACCTTGCATACGGTGGCTTTACTTGATGACGGCAATGAATTTATTATTGATTTTACGGCCTTGGAAGAAGCATTAAGTGAATCAAAAATCTTACTTTTGTGCAATCCCCATAATCCTGTAGGACGGGTGTGGCGTGTTGATGAGCTTAAAAAGATCGCTGATCTTTGTGAACGTTATGAGGTAGTGATCATTTCGGATGATGCACATGCGGATCTGGTTATGCCTGGTATCACCTATCATAGTGTGACTACGGTTAGCACCTATGCTAAAGATCATACTGTGACGCTTTTTGGTCCGGGTAAAGGGTTTAATATCTCAGGACTGGCTTCAACTTTATGGTTTAGTTTCTCTGATGAGCTGCTTAAAAAAGTGGATAAAGTCTTCAAAGCCCGTCATATTGTAGCCGGACAGATTATGGGGTATCATGCGTTAAAAGCAGCCTATAACGAGAGTGAAGCGTGGCTAAAAGAGGCATTGGTTTATATCAACAATAATCTTGAGTATGCAGTAAAGCGTCTAAACGCTTTAGACTATTTCAAGGTCTATAAACCTGAAGGAACCTATCTGATCTGGATTGATTGTAAAGCTTTGAAACTGAGTGACAGAAAACTTAAAGCATTTTTTGTCGAAGGTGCCAAGCTGGGGCTGAGTCAGGGACGTTTTTTTGGCCGAACGGGACAGGGTTATATGCGGATGAATTGTGCTGTCCCTTTTGAAAAATTAAAAATGGCGATTGATAATATTGAATACGCTTTGAAGAGTTGATAGTTTGAAAGTTGTGATAGGCTTTGTCTTTATCATACTATTTACGGCCTGTAGCCATAAAAGCCTCGTTGATCATAGCAATGCCTACCAAAAACTCCGCGATGCACTTTACCTTTATAAGTATAAAAACAGGCCTTTGCTGGCTGAAAAATTGATCTTTCAAGCGATGCAAAAGTTCCAAGCTCATGATAACCAAAGAGGGCTTTGTATCGCCTACCGAGACTACGCCTTTTATCTACAATCGAAAAGTCTCACGCTAAATCTACATAAGATCAAAAAACATGGCTTTCGAGATCAAGAGGTCACTTTTGAGAACCGTTTTGTCAAAGCGTTAGAGTACTTTGAACGATCGATTGAGATCTTAAAGAGCCTGCAACACTCTTATGATCTGCTGACCAATCTCTATCTTTCCAAAGGTTTTGCTTTACACTATCATCATAATGATAAGACACAAGCGTGCCAAGCACTACACGAAAGTCTTAAAGCCCATCAGCAACATCAAGCTTTTTTACCCCATAGCAGACCTGTGGTGCCTAAAGGGTATGAGAGTTATAAGGCGTATATCGAAAGGGTTAAAAAAGAGTTTAAGTGCAAGAAATAAAAATGAAGTACTAACTAAAAAGCAGCTAGCTGCACCCCAAGGGCATTTCCTCGATTGATCTCAGGGCACGTGGGCACTCTGCCGAAGAGGACGTAGAGTCATCGTAGA
>JBFHUP010000241.1:0-3497 GCA_041589975.1 Sulfurimonadaceae bacterium
ATATACGGCTTACTCAGGTTGAAAAACAGGAGCTGTTTGCAAAATATAGTTCCAAAAATGCCCAAGTTAATCATATTGACACCGAACTGTATCATCAAGATTTTTTAGAATTTACGACAGATAAGAAATTTGACTTTATTGTGAGCAATCCCCCCTTTTATCATGGCGGTGTGTGTAAAAGTGAAGATGATATGCGTCATGCGGCACGCTATAATGAGCATTTGCCTATAGAACGCTTTATTGCTAAGGCGTCTAAGCTTTTAACACCCAGGGGAAGATTTATTTTCTGTTATGATCCCCAGATGCTGCCTCAGCTTATCGTTGAACTAGACAAAGCCAAATGTAAAGTTGAGGACTTACGTTTTGTTTATCCAAAAGAGGGTAAAATGGCATCATTAGTTATGATACATGCTCGCAAGGGGTCGAAGTCCTTGATGAAAACGCATCCTCCATTGTTTGCCTTTTCCAAGGATGCCTTTTCACTAGAGGCACAACAGATCTATGCTCAGACAGCGACACACAGTATCAAATGTGAGATTGAATAAGAAGCGTATGTGGAAGAGATAAAAAAAGAGGGATTTGATTTTACTTTTAATCCTGCAGCTTGCGAATCCTGTGAAGGAAGATGCTGTACCGGAGAGAGTGGATCAATCTACGCAACCCGTTTAGAGTTTGAAAAGATTGCAGACTTTTTGGACATCTCTATGGATGAACTGAAGCATAAGTATCTAAAAAAAGTAAAAAATCGTTACTCTATTACAGAGATACGTTATAATGAGTCGTATGATTGTATCTTTTTTGATAGAGAGAATCATGGATGTAAGATATATGATGTTAGGCCGACCCAGTGTCGAACTTTCCCGTTTTGGGATTATTTTAAAAACAATCCTAAAGAGTTAGAAGATGAGTGCCCAGGAGTGACTTTTGATGATTCGTAGTAGTCTCGTTTTATTAAGTCTACTGTTTATTTTTAGTGCCTGTGCCCCTTCGTATGTCTCTAAAGGTCCTGACCCTTTAAAAAAGAGTTTTAGTTTAGAAGATCACCTGATTGTCTCCGCTTTATTAGCCAATAGAGCAGGGGATTACAATAAAACCATCCATCTTTATGAAGAGCTCTACACCAAAAGTGGGAAAAATGAGTACCTCTTTGAATCCTTTAAATATCTTTATGAACAAAAGCATTATCAGAAAATTTTAGAAAAAGTTGACCTCTGTTTGGATGATGAGCCCGAAGATAAAGCTCTTTTACGTTTTAAAGTAGCCTGTCACAATGCCTTAAGCGATCACACCTTGGCTAAAGAGGCGGCATTAAGACTTGTCGCTATTACACAAGAGGCTCAGGATTATCAACGTGTCGCATCTTTATACCTGATGGAAGAGGATTATAAAACAGCTTTAAAATATCTAGAGAGTGCTTATTCGATTGAAAAGAGCGAAACGATTCTGGTAGATCTGGTTACCATTATGTATCTTAAGCTTCAAGAGAAAAAAGAGGCAGTGGCTTATTTGGAAAGTCACAGTCGCCAATATGGCTGCAGTGAAAAAATTTGTGCCAAGCTGGCTACCTTTTACAGTGATCTGGATGATAAAGAGGGACAAATTAGTACCTACAAACGGCTTTATAAGTTGACAAAGAAGAAAAAATATGCCCGGATACTGGTACAGATCTATGCATACAATAGGGATACGGACAGTCTGTTGAACTTTCTAGAAGAGAGTGGTTTTAATGATGAGTTTTTATTGCGGATCTATATGGCAGAGAAGATCTATAATAAGTCACAAGTTTTAGCCCAGCGTCTGTATCAGCAGACTAAAAAACCATTTTACCAAGCTCAGTATGCCATTTCACTTTATGAAGGTTCTAAGAAATTGACTAAAAAAGTGATCGATGAAGTGATCGAGAACCTTGAAAGTGTTGTGCAAAAAACGCCTGAAGCAACCTATCTAAACTATATAGGCTACCTTTTGATTAATCACGATGTTGATGTCAAAGAGGGTATTAAATATGTTAATAAAGCACTTCAGTTAGAAAAAGATTCAGGTTTTTATCTAGACTCTTTAGCTTGGGGTTATTACAAACTCAAACAGTGTAAAAAAGCTAAACGGACTATTTTAGCGGCTAAAAAGATTTTGGGTGATGATAACCCAGAATTGCAAGAACATTACAAAATCATTTTAAAGTGTAAATAAAGGGAGAGTAGTTGATTTTAGATGATATCATTAAAAAGACCAAAGAGGATCTAGTCAAACGTGAAAAAGAGTTCACGATGGATTGGCTGGGTAAGTCTTTAGCATTTAACGGTTATATGCCTCGTGATCCACGACCTATTTTGGCATCTACAAAAAGTGACCCTTATAAGGTCATAGCAGAAGTAAAAAAAGCAAGTCCGAGTAAGGGTGTGATCCGTGAGAACTTTGATCCATTGACAATTGGTCAAGCTTATGAACGTGGTGGTGCGAATGCTATCTCAGTCTTGACAGAACCACATTTTTTTCAGGGAAATATCGAATATCTTACGGCTTTGCGTCGTTATACGTCGATTCCCTTACTGCGTAAAGATTTTATCGTCAGTGAGTACCAAGTCTTAGAGGCATTAGTCTATGGAGCGGATTTTATACTGCTTATTGCCAAAGCACTTTCCAAAAAAGATCTCAAAAAACTTTTAGAGTATGCCCGTAAACTTGGTATGGAAGCCCTAGTAGAGATCCATGATAAGTCTGATCTTGTTAAGGCTATTGCATCGGGAGCAGATATCATCGGGATCAATCACAGAAATTTAGAGACATTTGAGATGGATATGAATCTGTGTGAAAAGCTGATCCCATTGATCCCTAATGGTAAAGTTATCGTTGCAGAAAGCGGTATTGAGACACATGAACAGGTTGTAGAACTCAATAAAATCGGTGTAGATGCTTTCTTGGTGGGTGAACACTTTATGCGTCAAGATGATGAAGAAGAAGCGGTTAAAATCCTTAAAGGTAGAGCTTAGATAGCTGAAATTTACGCTACTTTTACACTTCGGTGATATAGTATGAACAAATGACAAAGGGAAATATATGAAACGATTATGGCTTGTAGGACTCATGCCAATTTTTATGTGGCTTTTTGCAGGACCGCCTGCATTTTTAGAACCAGAAGAAGCATTTAAAGCAAAGCTGATCCAAAAAGATAATACGATTTATGCCGAAGTCCTGTTGGGTGAAGGTATCTATTTATATAAAGATAAGACCAAACTGACCAGCAGTGCCGGTACAGTTCTGAAATATACTCTGCCGCAAGGTGAAATACATGATGGCTTTGAAGGACCTGAGGCTGTTTTTACCCACAAGCTGGCTTTTGAAGCGGTCATATCTAGCAGTGAAGCTCAAGCGAAAGCGGTAGATGTTACTTTAGCATTTCAAGGCTGTTCTTCTCAGGGTCTGTGTTACCAACCAATGACAATAACTGAAAAATTTTCTTTCAATTTTGCAACACAGTCAGTGAGCAGTTCAGGCAG